>JACQEF010000273.1 GCA_016200745.1 Chloroflexota bacterium
CCTTGCCGTCCCAGGTCAGCTTGAACCCGGACGTGTTCGGCAGGACCGCGAGGAACGCCTTGTCGAAGTAGTAGCGGCGGGTGACGGTGTCCTTGAGGTGGTTGGTCAACAGCAGGTCGACGATGACCCGCACGCGCTGCTGGGCCGGCTGGACGTCGTAGCGCGCGTCGCTCGAGATCGTCAGGTCCGGGGCCGCCGCGCGGACGGGTGCCGCGGCCGCCGGCGCCGCGGCGAGGCCCCCGGCCAGCGCGACCGCGAGCAGGATCCGTGCCGTCCCTCGCAGGATCGGTGTCATGCCTCGGGTGGCCCGGCGGGCCCCGGTTCGGGGGGCCCCGGTTCGGTGGCCGCGGGCCCGGCGGCCGCGGCCTCGGGGAGCCCGCCCAGCTCGGCCAGCCGCCCGGCGTAGCGATCGAGGAAGGCCGCGTTCGCGGAGCGACGGTCACCCTGGTCCGGGATCCGGCCACCGATCCACAGCCACTCCCTGGATTCCTCGAGGAGCTGGTCGGCGATGCCGAGGATCCGCGCGATCGCCAGGCCGAGCTCGTCGACGCCGGCCAGCGCGATCGGCAGCTCGACGGCCAGGAGCGGCCGCCCGTCCTCCCCGACCGAGAACTTGGCGAACGGGAACTCGTCGTTCCAGCGCAGCAGCTTGCGGTACGACTTCCGGAACATGTCGTTGATCGGCGGCGCGTACTGCGCCCAGCAGATGACCGCGAGGGCCGGATCGAGGATCACCGTGATCCGCAGCCCGAACCGGCGGCGGCCGTCGAGCACGAGGTCCCAACTGGCGATCCCCTCGCGTTCGGCGCGCTCGGACGGGGCGAGGCCCAGCTCGGTGAACCAGCCTTCGACATCGGCGGGGCCCACGGGGCGCGAGCCCGACTCGGCGGATGACATGGCCCGGGGAGTCTATCCGAGATCGACGCCGGCAGGGCTCGGGTCCGCGGGCCGAAGCCCCGGGCCGACCCGCGCTCAATCCTCGGGGACGACCCGACGACCGCCGCCGCCGATGGCGCGGATGGTGTGCTCTTCCGGTGCCGCCTTGGCCGATGCCCGCGTCGGCCTCGCTCGTGAGCGCCCCGAGCCGGCGTCCACGGACTCGCCGCTGCGCACCACCCGGCCGGTGAAGTCGGAGGTCCGCACGTCGGCCGCGATCCGGACGTTGCGCCCGATCCGCGCCGCGCGCGGCACGATCGCGTGCTTGCCGACCACCGTGATCCCGGTGTTCAGCCGGCCAGGCTCGTGGCGGTTCGGCCGGTCGTCGATCGGGCCGTCGCCGACGATCGCGCCCGGGCCGATGACGACCTCCTTGTCGAGGATCGCGCGGTCGACGACCGCGCCCGAGCGGATCACCGAGTCGAACATCACGATCGACTCTCGAACCACCGCACCGACATCGACCCGGACCCCGGGCGACAGCACGGAGTTGACGACCGTGCCCGCGATCACGCAGCCGTGGCTGATCAGGCTGCGGTGGACCTGCGCGGTCGGCCCAACCTTTGCCGGGGCGCGCTCCTCGGACCGCGTGTGGATGACCCATTCCTTGTCGTACAGGTCGAGCGCCGGGTCGTCGTCGAGAAGCGCCATGTTGGCCTCCCAGTACGACTGGATCGTGCCGACATCCTGCCAGTAGCCGTTGTAGCGGTAGCCGAAGACCCGGGCTCCCGCGTCGAGCATGGCCGGGACGACGTTGGCCCCGAAGTCGACGAGATCCTCCGACAGCCAGCGCTGGAGGGTCTTCTTGTTGAAGACGTAGACCCCCATCGAGGCGAGGTCGCTCTTGGGCTGCTTGGGCTTCTCCTGCCACTCGATGACCCGGTCGTTCTCGTCCATGCCGAGGATCCCCATCCGCGAGGCCTCGGCGAGCGGCACGCGCCGCACGGCGATGGTCACGTCCGCGCGATGGCGCCGATGCGCGGACACGAACGGCTGATAGTCCATCTTGTAGATGTGATCGCCGGCCAGGACCAGGACCGTGTCGGCCGTGTTGTTCTCGAGCACGCGCATGTTGCGCAGGACCGCGTCGGCGGTGCCGCGATACCACTCGGCAACCCGGCCACGCGCGATGTACGGCTGGAGGAGCTTGACGCCGCCGCTGTTGCGGTCGAGATCCCACGGCCGGCCCAACCCGATGTGGTCGTTGAGCGATCGTGGGTTGTACTGGGTCAGGACGACGACGTCGTTGATCCCGGAGTTGACGCAATTCGATAGCGTGAAGTCGATGATCCGGTACTTGCCGCCGAATGGCACGGCCGGCTTTGCGCGTTCCTGGGACAGGATCGACAGGCGCTCACCCTCACCGCCGGCGAGGATCACCGCCATGGAGCGCTTCACGGGGCGATGCTAGCACGCGATCCTCGGACAGAACGTCAACGCGACGATGGCAGCAGACCCCGGCCGGCTTGATCAGCATCACAGGTAGAGCCGAGGGTTCACGAAGCGGCCGTTGGAGTACGCCGCCCAGTGCAGGTGAGCCCCGGTGGAGCGACCGGTGTTTCCCTCGTACCCAATGACCTGACCCTTGCGCACGCGACTTCCCGCCCGGATCCCGTTTGGACGCGTCGGGGACATGTGTGCGTACCACGTCTGGAGCGATTGGCTGTGGGCAATGATCACGATCCATGCCGGATCTGTGCCATCGGCGTAATTCCAGCCGACATACACGATGATCCCGTCGCCCGCCGCCCGGATCGGGGTGCCCAGTGGCGCCACGACATCGATCCCCCGATGGAAGTTGCGACAATTCCCGAGGGGTGGCTCCCAGCGGAATCCCGTGCATCCGAAGCCCTGGGTGACCGATCCGGCCATCGGCCAGGACAGGGTGCCGTTGTAGCGAGATGGGATTCGGCCGTAGCGGCTCCGACGCAGGATGCTGGCAATCCTGTTCTCGAGCCGCTTCTGCGCCGCGGCAGCCTTGGCTAGC
>JACQEF010000286.1 GCA_016200745.1 Chloroflexota bacterium
CCGACGCGCCCGGCCGGCCGTTCCTGTACGGCACGGGGTTCGAGTTCCTCGAACGGTTCGGGCTGACCAGCCTCGACGAGCTCCCGCCGCTCGACGTGGGCGTCGCCGCACGGCTCGCCGAAGAGGGCGGGGAGGCGGTGACCGCGCCGCTCTTCCCGCTGGGCTCGGACGAGGGAGCGGACCGGCCGTGACGACCGAGCGTCTCCAGAAGGTCCTCGCCGCCTCCGGCGTCGCCTCGCGACGCGCCAGCGAGGTGCTGATCGCCAACGGCCGGGTGACGGTCGACGGGAAGGTCGCCGCGGTCGGCGCCAAGGTCGACCCCGAACGGGCGGTGATCGCCGTCGACGGCCGGGTGATCGGCGGGGCGGCCGAGGCCGCCTACCTCCTCCTGCACAAGCCCGCCGGGGTCACCGCGACCGTCCGCGACCGGCACGCGTCGAAGACCGTCCTCGACCTGCTCCCGACCGCCCTCGTCCCGGAGGGTGCGCGGCTCTACCCGGTCGGGCGGCTCGACCAGGATTCCGAGGGCCTGCTGATCCTCACCAACGACGGCGCCTGGGCCGACCGCGTCCTGCATCCGCGGCACGGGATCGAGCGCGAATACGCGATCGGGCTGCGGACCCCGCTCTCGGCCGAGCAGGTGGCGACGCTCCAGGCGGGCATCGCGCTCGATGAAGGGCTCGCGACCCTGACCGGGCTGCGCGCGGTGACCGACACGGAGACGCGCCGCCTCATCGAGTTGCTGTCGCCGCGGCCCGCCGAGCTGCACTGGTACCGGGCCATCCTCGCCCAGGGCTGGAAGCGCCAGCTGCGGCGGATGTTCGGCGCCGCCGGCGCGCCGATCGAGCGGCTGGTTCGCGTCCGGATCGGGCCGGTCCGGCTCGAGGAGCTGCCGAGCGGCCGTGCCCGGCGGCTGCGCGCGCCCGAGATCCGTGGCCTGGGGGCCGGCGCCGGGACGAGCCGCGCCGGTGCGCGCGACGCCAGGCCGGGGCCACCGGCGGCGCCGCCTCCTTCGGCGCCGCCTCCTTCGGCGCCGCCGGCTCCGCCGGTGCCGCCGGCTCCGCCGGTGCGTGGTCGGCGGCCGCGCCGCGGGGAGTGACGACGTCCGGCGGATCGGCGCGGCCGGCCAATCGCCCTCGGCTATCCTGCCCGTGATGACACCGAGCACCGGGACCCGGCCCCAACCTCGACGGCGGCTCATCGTCGCGCTCGACGGCCCGGGTTCGTCCGGCAAGAGCAGCGTCGGGGCGGCCGCCGCCCTGCGGGTCGGCTACCGGTTCTGCGACACGGGGCTGCTCTACCGCGCCATCACGTGGCTGGCTCTCTCCCGTGGCGTGTCGAGCGCCGACGCGGCCGGCCTGCGCTCGCTCGTGCCCGAGGTCGAGCTCGTGGCGGACGGCGCCGGTCGCCTGTCCCGCGTGCTCGTCGATGCGGTCGACCACACCGACGACGTCCGTAGCTCCCAGGTGGACGCCGCCGTCTCCGACGTGGCGGCCGTCCCGGAGCTTCGCGCCGCGCTGCTCGAGCGGCAGCGGTCGATCGCCTCGGGCGGCGGCATCGTCATGGCCGGGCGCGACATCGGCACCGTGGTGCTGCCCCACGCGGACCTCAAGCTGTTCCTCGACGCGACCGTGGAGGAGCGTGCGCGTCGGCGGACGGAGGAGCGCGGCCTGGACCCGGCCGGGCTCGAGGCGCGCCAGATCCTCACCGCGCTGCGCCGCCGTGACGAGCTGGATGCGACCCGGCCCGTGGCGCCGCTCCGCGCAGCGGCCGACGCCCGGATCATCGCCACCGACGGCAACCGGGTCGAGGACACCATCGACGCGGTGGTCAACGCGATCCTCGACGCCGAGTCGAGGGCCGCCGCGACCAACGGGACCAGCACCGTCGGGCGGCGGGCCACCACCGACCGGGAGGCCCGCGGATGAGCGATCCCGAGCCGATCGACAGCTCGATCACGCCGCTCATCTCGATCGTCACCCTCGCCGGGCGCCTGTTCGCCCGGGCCATGAGCCGCATCACGATCGAGGGTGCGATCGACGAGATCCCTCGCGACGGCCCGCTGATCATCGCCGCCAACCATGCCTCCAACCTCGATGCGCCGGTCCTCGGCGCCTGGCTGATCCCCAGGCTCGGGCGGCGGATCCACTGGCTGGGCAAGCGCGAGCTGTTCGCCTGGCCGATCGTCGGCTGGGTCGCGGCCAACGGCGGCGTCCACCCGGTCGATCGCGACAGCGCGGACGTCGAGGCCTTCCGGCTGGCGAGCCGGATCCTCGAGGGCGGCCACATCCTGTTCGTCTTCCCCGAGGGCACGCGCAGCCCCGACGGCGCGCTCCAGGAAGCCCGCGACGGGGTCGCGCTGCTCGCCCTGCGGAGCGGCGCGCCGATCGTCCCCATCGGGATCGGCGGCTCGAACCGCGTCTGGCCCAAGGGCCAGCGCTTTCCGCACCCGGGCGGGCATGTCGTGGTCCGAGTCGGGCGGCCGTTCCGCCCCGCCGACGAGCTGCCCGAAGGCATCGATCGGAAGTCGGCCAAGGGCCTCGTGACGCGGATGATCATGGAGCGGATCGCCGCCCTCCTGCCCGTCCGCCAGCGCGGCGTCTACCGTGCGTCGAAGGGGGCTGCAGCGGACCCCATGCCATAATCGGGTCGTGGGCATGGTCCAGGACGTCCGAATCGCCAAGCGGACGGGCTTCTGTTACGGCGTTCGGGAAGCGATCGACAAGGCCAAGGAGGCCTCGAGCGCCGGCAAGCTGACCCATACCCTCGGCCAGGTCGTCCACAACGAGGGCGTCGTCCGCGATCTCCAGGACCTCGGGATCCAGACGGTCGAGACGCTCGACGACGTGGACCGCGGCGCGGCGGTCGTCATCCGCGCGCATGGCGTCCGCCCCGACGTCATGTCGCGCGCCGAGGACCGCGGCCTGGAGATCATCGACGGCACCTGCACCTGGGTCATCCAGGAGCAGAAGGAGCTCCGCCGGCTGGTCGAGGACGGCTACACGATCGTGCTGCTCGGCACCCCCAAGCACCCGGAGGTCGTCGGCCTGCTCGGCTTCGCGCCCGACGCGATCGTCGTCGACGACGAATCCGAGTGGGAGGCCGCGATCCCGCCGCGCAAGCGGATGGCGCTGCTTTCGCAGTCGACCCAGCCGCCCTGGAAGTTCGAGAAGCTGGCCGCCTTCATGGTCGGCCGGGCCCACGAGCTCAAGATCGTCAACACCGTCTGCCCGGTCACCATCCGCCGCCAGCAGGACACCCTCGACACGGCCGGCGAGGTCGACCTGATGGTCGTCGTCGGCGGCCGGTCGAGCGCGAACACCAAGGAGCTGACGCGGCTGTGCGAGATCGCCGGGACCGAGGCGATCCAGATCGAGAGCGTCCGGGACCTCAGTGATCCGAGCCTGTTCGGAACGGCGGCCGTGGTCGGGGTCACCGGCGGCACGTCGACCCCGATCGAGGACCTGCGCGACGTCGCCGAGTGGATCCTCGCCAACGCGGGCACGCCCGAGGCGAGCGCGCACGCCGCCGAGCTTGCCCACGCGGCCCTGGAACGGGCCGCCACGCCGGCCGGACGGACGACCTCACTCCCTACGCCCGCACGGACCGGCGCCGTCTCCGGCGCCGCCTGACGTGGTCATCGCTCGGGGCGGGATCCCGGTCGTCGCCATCGTCGGCCGTCCCAACGTCGGCAAGAGCACGCTGTTCAACCGCTTTCTCGGGCAGCGCTCGGCGATCGTCGAGGACCGGGCGCGCACGACGCGCGATCGCCTGTACGGCGACACCGAGTGGAACGGCCGCCGCTTCGTGATCGTGGACACCGGCGGTCTCGAGCTCGACCCTGACGACCAGATCGAGGCGCGCGTCCAGGAGCAGGCCCGGCTGGCGGCACGGGCGACCTGCTCGACGCGATCGTCTGGGCGTTGCCGCCCGAGAGCGAGGCCGAACTGGCGCGCAAGGCGCGCGAGGCGGAGGCCGACGCGTGGGCTGACGAGGTGGCCGCCGGTCGCCTCGAGCCCTACGTCGTGACGGACGCCGACGCCGCGACCGACGAATCGGAGGACGACGCCGACGCCGACGGCACCGATGCCGAGGCCCGGCGTTGGGACGCGGCGATGGCGGCCGACGCCGAGGGTGAGCCCGCGGCCATCGCCTTCATCGGACGGCCGAACGTGGGCAAGTCGAGCCTGCTCAACGCGCTGCTCGGCGAGGATCGGGCGATCGTCTCCGAGATCCCGGGAACCACCCGCGACGCCATCGACACCCGCCTGGCCTGGGGTCGCAGCGAGGTCGTCCTGATCGATACCGCCGGGATCCGCCGTCGCGGCAAGGTCGCCTCGGGCCCGTCGGCCGAGCGCTACTCCACGCTCCGGGCGCTGCACGCGCTCTCGCGCGCCGACGTCGCGGTCCTCGTCATCGACGCGGTCGAAGGCCTGACCGCCCAGGACTCGCACGTGGCCGGCTACGTGATCGAGGAGGGAAAGGGCCTCGTCATCGCGGTCAACAAGTGGGACCTCGTGGCCGACAAGACCGACCGGACGTTCGACCAGTACATCGAGTGGATCCGCAACGAGGCGCCGTTCATCGACTTCGCGCCGATCGTCTCGATCAGCGCCAAGACCGGCCAGCGGGTCGGTCGCGTCCTCGAGATGGCCATCGACATCTGGGGCGAGCGGCGCAAGCGGGTGTCCACCGGCGAGCTCAACCGGGTGCTGACGGCCGCCACCGATCGGACCCCGCCGCCGCCGGTCCGCGGTCATCGGCCGAGGCTCTTCTACGCGACCCAGGCCGCCGTGGCGCCGCCGACCTTCGTCTTCTTCGCCTCGGACGCGTCGTCGGTCCACTTCAGCTACCGGCGCTACCTCGAGAACCGGTTGCGCGAGACGTTCGGCTTCGACGGTACGCCGATCCGCCTCGTGTTCCGTGACCGGTCGTCGGTCAAGCTGCCGCGGCGCCGGAACAGCCGGAGCGCGCCGGTCGCATCGGCGAAGGGTGGCCGCCGAGCCGCCAGCGCCCGCCCGAGCGGGCCAGGCAGCGCGTCGGGGCGGGCCCGCAAGCCCCACTGATGGCCGGGGCACGGGTCGCCGTCGTCGGCGCCGGCGCCTGGGGGACGACGCTCGCGGCCAATCTCGGTCGCGTCGAGCCGGTCACGTTGCTGTGCCACTCCGCCGACACGGCGGCGCGGATCGTCGCGACCGGTCGCAATGAACCCCGGCTGCCGGACGTGGAGCTGCCGCGGACGGTGACCGCGACCGCGGATCCCGCGGCGGTCGCCCCGGCGACGGACCTCGTGATCTTCGCGGTCCCGTCGGCCCACCTGCGCTCGATGGTGGAGGCGGTGGCGCCGTTCCTCCCCCAAACGGCGGACCTGCTCTCGGTTGTCAAGGGCCTCGAGCGCGGCACGTTGCGTCGCATGAGCGAGGTCGTGCGCGAGGCGTCCGGTGCCCCGGCCCACCGGGTCGGCGCCCTGTCGGGCCCGAACCTGGCGGCCGAGGTCGCGCGAAACCTGCCGGCCTCGGCCGTCGTCGCGGCCGCGGACCTGGCGCTCGCCCAGCGGGTCGCCGCCCGCCTGGCGCGGCGACGGTTCCGTCTGTACGTCAACGAGGACATCCTCGGCGTGGAGCTGTGCGGCGCGCTCAAGAACGTCGTGGCGATTGCTGCGGGTGCCGTCGACGCGCTCGGGTTCGGCGACAACGGGAAGGCCGGGCTGCTGACCCGTGGCTTGGCCGAGATGACGCGGCTCGGGATGGCGGCCGGTGCCAATCCGCTGACCTTCGCCGGGCTTGCCGGGATGGGCGACCTCATCGCGACGTGCGGGTCGCCACTGTCGCGCAACCATCGGCTGGGCATGGAGCTGGCGCGCGGCCGATCGTGGCCCGACATCGAGGCCACGCTCCCGGGCACCGCCGAGGGTGCCTACACGGTCGATGCGGCGCTGGCGCTGGCGACCCGGTACGGCGTGGAGCTGCCGATCGCCCAGGAGGTCCACAACGCGCTCTTTGCCGGGAAGAGCGTCCGGCGCTGTCTCGTGGACCTGCTCGCGCGAGAGTCGAAGGACGAGCTCGCCGACTTCGGCCGCTGGATCGAGCAATTCTCCCTCCGCCGCGCACCGGGCTGAGGGCGCCGTTCCCCGGCTCCCGTGGCCGTGTCGGCTCCGGTGGCATCGAGATCCGCACTGAAAATCTGAATGGAGATATCCGCATAAGGGAGAACCATGAATAACGCAAAGCAACTCGCATTCCGCAAGCCGCTGAAGCTTGCTGCCGCTGCCATTGTCGCGGCACTGGCCATCGCCCCGCTCGCGACGCGTGCGCAGGACCGCATTCCCGTGACGCTCACCGATCCGGGACGGCCGGCGAACCTTCGCGTGGGCGTCTTGAACGGCAGCATCACCGTGAAGGGCGCGGACGTGAAAGATATCGCCGTGGAAGCGCGCGTCCGCGAAGAGGAATCGCGCGACCGCAAGAGTGGCGGGATGAAGCGCATTCCGATGAACTCTTCCGGTCTTACCGTCGAAGAGGAGAACAACAC
>JACQEF010000277.1 GCA_016200745.1 Chloroflexota bacterium
CGCTCGTCGAGCTGGCCCTCGGCTGGGGCGATCGGCTGCGCGGCCACCTCGACGACGCGACCTGGCTCGTCCAGGGTGCGCTCGCGCGCGGGGAGCACGTCCTGCTCGAGGGTGCCCAGGGGACGCTCCTCGACCTCGACCATGGGAGCTATCCGTACGTGACGTCGTCGAACCCGGTCGCGGGCGGGGCCTGCACCGGCGGCGGGATCGGGCCGCTCCAGGTGGACGAGGTGATCGGCGTCGTGAAGGCGTACTCGACCCGGGTGGGGTCGGGGCCGTACCCCACGGAGCTGCTCGACCAGATCGGCGCCGGGATCGCGAGGCGCGGGAACGAGTTCGGGACCGTGACCGGACGGCCGCGCCGGGTCGGCTGGTTCGACGCCGTCCCGCTCCGCTATGCGGTCGCCGTCAACAGCGTCAGCTCGATCACGCTCAACAAGCTCGACATTTTGTCCGGCATCGAGACGATCCGGCTGTGCGTGGCGTACGCGATGGACGGGCAACGGGTTGAGACGTGGCCGTCGAGCGGCGCATCGTTGTCGCGGGCGACCCCGATCTACGAGGACTTCCCCGGTTGGGCCGAACCGATCCACGACGTCCGGTCGCTCGGCGATCTCCCCGAGAACGCGCGCCGGTACGTCAGCGCGATCGAGGAGCACGCCGGCGTGCCGATCATCTTCGTGTCGGTCGGTCCGGAGCGGACGCAGACCATCGAACGGGCGTGGCGCCCGATGCGGCGCCGGCCGGGCCTGCCGGCATGACCCCGATCGCCCCGACCCGGATCCTGATCGTCGGGGGCGGCGGGCGCGAGCACGCCCTCGCCTGGAAGCTCGCCTCCGAGCCGGGGAGCAACGAGGTCATCGTGACCCCCGGCAGCGATGGGATCGCGCGCGAACCGCGGGTCCGGTGCGTCCGCGAGATCGATCCGCTCGATCCCGCTGCCGTCGTTGCGGTGGCGCGGCGCGAAGCCGTCGAGCTCGTGGTCGTCGGCCCGGAGGCGGTGCTCGCGGCCGGCGTGACCGATGCGCTCCGCGAGGCCGGGATCGCCGTCTTCGGGCCGTCGCGGGCGGCCGCGAGGATCGAATCGAGCAAGGCCTTCTGTCACGAGGTCGCGGCCGCCGCGGGCGTCCCGATGGCGAGCGGCGCCGCGTTCCGAGACCTCGACGCCGCCCGGCGGTTCGCCGCGGACCTGGCTGCCGGAGGTGGAGACGTCGTCGTGAAGGCGTACGGGTTGGCCGCCGGCAAGGGCGTGACGGTCTGCGACTCGCTCGCCGAGGCCGAGACGGCGATCGAGCGGCTGTTCGCGACGGAGCCGGCCGGCACGGTGGTCGTCGAGGAGCGACTGTCCGGGCCCGAGGCGAGCCTGATCGCGATCTGCGACGGCCGGGACGCCGTGGCCCTGCCCCTGTCCCGCGATCACAAGCGCCTCGGCGACGGCGACACCGGACCGAACACCGGCGGGATGGGTGCCTACAGCCCGTTGCCGGACGTGGCGGACGACCGGATCGGGACGCTGCTCGATGCGTTCCAGCGGCCGATCCTGGCGGAGCTGGCCCGACGGGGGACGCCGTTCCGCGGTGCGCTCTACGCCGGGCTCATCCTTACGCCGGACGGTCCCGTCCTACTCGAGTGCAACGCGCGGTTCGGCGACCCGGAGACGCAGGCCATCCTGCCGCGGCTGGCGATCGCCCTCGGCCCGGCGCTGCTCGCGGCGGCGCGCGGCGATCTCCGCGCGGTGCTGCCCGCCGCGGTCATGGCCGACGGACGGTTGCCCGAGCTACCCGGGGCGACGGTGGCGATCGTGCTCGCGGCGGCCGGCTATCCGGAACAGCCTCTCGGCGGCGACCCGATCGAGGGGCTGGACCAGGCCGCCGCGAGCGGTGCGCTCGTCTTCCATTCCGGGACGTCCCTGGGTGCCGACGGCTCCGTGCGGACCGCGGGCGGCCGCGTCCTGTCGGTCGTGGCTCGTGCGACGGACCTCGCGGCCGCCACGACCGCGGCCGCCGCTGCCGCCGAGCTGGTCCGGGCGCCCGGGCTGCAGCATCGTCGTGACATCGGGTCGGCGGCGATCGCCGCAACGGCGGCCCGGTGAACGGAGCGCGCGGATGATCCGGCGGTACACGCTCCCGGAGATGGGCGCGATCTGGTCGGATGCGGCCCGGTTCGAGGCGATGCTCCGGGTCGAGCTCGCGGTCGCCCGGGCGGAGGCGTCGCGAGGGCTGATCCCGCCCGATGTCCCGGCAACGCTTGAATCACGCGCCCGGATCGACGTCGACAGGATCGCCGAGATCGAGCGAACGACCGATCACGACGTCATCGCCTTCGTCAGCCAGGTCGCCGAGACGGTCGGGCCCGATGGCCGGTTCCTCCATTTCGGGCTGACCAGCAGCGATGTCGTCGACACGGGCCTCGCGCTCCAGCTGCGGGCGGCGGGCCAGCGCCTGCTGGCCGATGCGGACCGCCTCCTGGCGACGATCGTCGGACGCGCCCGGGCCGAAGCCGGCACCGTGATGATGGGCCGGACCCATTCGGTCCATGCCGAGCCGACGACGTTCGGACTCAAGCTCGCCGGCTGGGCCTTCGAGCTCGAGCGTGGCCGGGTCAGGCTGGAAGCCGCGGTCGACGAGATCGCGACCGGCAAGATCTCAGGCCCGGTGGGCACGTACAGCCATCTCGCGCCGGACGTGGAGGCCGAGGTGCTCGCCGAGCTCGGGCTGCGGGTCGACCCGGCCAGCAGCCAGATCGTCCAGCGCGATCGGCACGCGGCGCTGCTGGTCGCCATGGCCGTTCTCGGCGGCTCGCTGGAACGGTTCGCGACCGAGGTCCGGAACCTGCAGCACACCGAGATCGGCGAGCTCCAGGAGCCGTTCCGGACCGGCCAGAAGGGCTCGTCGGCGATGCCCCACAAGCGCAATCCGATCCTGTCCGAGCGGATCGCCGGCCTGGCGCGCCTGCTCCGCGGCTACGCCCAGACCGCTCTCGAGGACCAGCCGCTGTGGCACGAGCGGGACATCAGCCACAGCAGCGCCGAGCGCGTCATCCTGCCGGACGCGACGATCGTCCTCGACTACATGCTGGTCAGGATGGCCGGCCTGGTCGAAGGGCTGATCGCCCGGCCCGAACGGATGCGCGACAACATCGACCGCGGGCTCGGGCTGCACGCCTCGTCGCGGGTGCTGAGCGCGCTGCTGGAGGCAGGCCTCGCCCGGGAGGAGGCGTACGCCGTGGTCCAGCGCGCCGCCTTGCGAGCCGCGGACGACCGCCTCCCGCTGCGCGAACTCCTGGCCGTCGACGCCCTGGTGGCCCAGCGGCTGTCGCTCGCCCAGCTCGACGCCTGCTTCGACGACGCGAGGTACCTCGTCCACGCACCGGTCGTGATCGCCCGGCTCGATACCCTGGCCGAGGCGCTGGCCGCGCGGCAGGGAACGGCAACTGCGGCGGTGTCCAATGCTGGCTGACGCGTTCCTTCGCTCCGGCAAGGTCCGTGACCTGCACATGCTCAACGACGGGCGGCTGCTGCTGGTCGCGTCCGACCGGATCTCGGCGTTCGACGTCGTCCTGCCGACGACGATCGCCGACAAGGGCCGCGTGCTGACCGCGCTGTCGAGGTTCTGGTTCGAGGAGACGGAGTCGATCATCTCGAACCACCTGCTCGACACGGACCCGGCGATGTTCGAGGCGTACGTGCAGGACGGCTTGCGACGGGGTGGGCACGAGCCGGCCGACCTCGGGCCGCTCGATGCGCTGCGGGGCCGGATCATGATCTGCCGGCCGGCAAGCGTCGTTCCGATCGAGGCGGTGGTCCGCGGCTACCTGAGTGGATCCGGCTGGAAGGAATATCGCGAGCGGGGCACCGTTTGCGGGATCCTGTTGCCGCCGGGTCTGCGCGAGGGCGATCAGCTGCCGGAACCGATCTTCACGCCGGCCACCAAGGCCGACCGGGGGGAACACGACCAGAACATCAGCTTTGAGGCGATGATCGACCACATCGCCGGGCCTGGTGGCGGGTTCCCCGCGCTGCGCCGGCGGGCGGCCGACCTCTCGGAGCAGATCCGGGACGTGGCACTCCGCCTGTATCGCCACGGCGCTGCTCTGAGCGCACGGAGCGGCATCCTGCTCGCCGACACCAAGTTCGAGTTCGGCCAGGTCGATCCGGACTGGGAGCCGGCCTATCGGGTAGCTGGCCGGCCCACGACCTACACCTTCGGCGGTCCGCCACAGGAACTCATCCTCATCGACGAGGTCATGACCCCCGATTCGTCGCGGTTCTGGGATGCCGCGGCTTACGAACCGGGCCGCCCGCAGGCGAGCTTTGACAAGCAGTTCGTGCGGGACTGGCTCGAGACCCAGCCGTGGGACAAGACCGACCCGGGCCCGGCCCTGCCGCCAGAGGTCGTCGACGGCACGCGATCGCGGTATGTCGAAGCCTACGAGCGGATCACCGGGGCCAGCTTCGAGCGGTACCTCAGGGAGGACGTGATCGCCCCATGACCAGCTTTCGGTTCGCGGTCAACGTGACGCCCAAGCCCGGCATCCTGGACCCCCAGGGACGGGCCGTCCAGGGAAGCCTCGGACACCTGGGCATCAGCGGTGTCAGCGCCGTCCGGGTCGGGCGCCGGGTCGAGCTGACCGTGGATGCCGCGGACGGGCCCGCGGCACGCGACGTCGTGGACCAGCTCGCGCGCGAGCTGCTGTCGAACCCGCTGATCGAGACCTACGACCTCGAACCGATCGGCGCCGCCTCGTCGGCGATCGGTGTCGCGGTGCAGGAGGGCTGAGATGCCGGTCCGGGTCGGCGTCGTCGTCTTTCCGGGCAGCAACTGCGACCGCGACACCGTCCACGCGCTGGCCCTGGCGGACGCGGAGCCCGTCGTCCTGTGGCACGAGCAGGCGTCTCTCGAGGGCGTGGCCGCCGTCGTCCTCCCGGGCGGGTTCGCCTATGGCGACTACCTTCGCGCCGGGGTGATCGCCCGGTTCAGCCCGATCATGCGGGCCGTCTCGGCATTCGCCGCCGATGGCGGGCTGGTCCTCGGGATCTGCAACGGCTTCCAGGTCCTGGCCGAGGCCGGGCTCGTGCCGGGTGCGCTGCTGCGCAACGAGTCGCTCCGCTTCGCCGGCCGCGAGGTGGCCATTGCCGCCGAACGCGCGGACACCGCGTTCACCCACGCCCTGGAGCGCCGCCGCCCGCTCAGGATGCCGGTCGCCCATGGCGAGGGCTGCTTCTACGCCGACGAGGCAACGCTGGACGCGCTGGAACGCGATGGCCAGGTTCTCTTCCGCTACGTCGACGCGACGGGGACGGACGCGCAGCCCGGCAACCCGGCCAACCCGAATGGCTCGCTCCGGGCGATCTGTGGGGTCATGAACGCAGGCGGGAACGTGGCCGGGCTGATGCCCCATCCGGAACGCGCCGCGGAGGCGATCCTCGGCTCGGACGACGGGATGGGCATCGTGCGCTCGCTCGTGGACAGCGCGTTGCAGGCCGCCGCCGGCACGGCCCCGCGCGAGGCCGTCGCGCGATGACCGTCGCGGACCGGCCGATCGAGCCGCTCCATCGCCGGCTTGGCGTGACCGACGAGGAGCTGGAAGCGATCCGCGACCGGCTCGGTGGACGCCAACCGAACGACCTCGAGCTGGCGATGTTCAGCGTGATGTGGAGCGAGCACTGCTCGTACAAGAGCTCGAAGCCGCTCCTCCGGACCCTGCCCACCGAGGGGGCCGGCGTCGTCGCCGGGCCCGGCGAGAACGCCGGCGTGATCTCGATCGGCGACGGGCTCGCGGTCGCGTTCAAGATCGAATCGCACAACCATCCGTCCGCCGTCGAGCCGTACCAGGGGGCCGCGACGGGGGTCGGCGGGATCCTCCGGGACATCTTCACGATGGGCGCCCGCCCGATCGCCGTGCTCGACGCGCTCCGCTTCGGCGATCCGGCCGGCCCGCGGACCCGGCACCTCGTCAACGGCGTGGTCCGGGGCGTCGGCGGCTACGGCAACTGCGTCGGCGTGCCGACCGTCGGCGGCGAGCTCGTGTTCGATCCCAGCTACGAAGGCAACCCGCTGGTCAACGTCATGGCGATCGGGCTGATGCGCGAGGAGCTGCTGACGCTCGCGTTCGCACCGGGACCCGGCAATCTCGTGGTCCTCTACGGCTCGGCCACCGGGCGCGACGGGATCGGCGGTGCGTCCGTCCTCGCCAGCGCCACGTTCACCGACGACGATCCCTCCAAGCGCCCGAGCGTCCAGGTCGGTGACCCGTTCGCCGAGAAGCTCCTGATCGAGGCGTCGCTCGAGCTGATCGAGCGCGGGCTGGTCGAGGGCCTCCAGGACCTGGGTGCCGGCGGGATCACCTGCGCCACGTCGGAGACCGCCGACCGGGCCGGGACCGGGATCCTCGTGGACCTCGACGCGATCCCGCGGCGCGAGCCCGGCATGGCGCCGTTCGAGGTGATGATCTCCGAGTCACAGGAGCGGATGTGCGCCGCGGTCCGGCCCGACCGATGGCCGGCCGTCCAGGAGGTCTGCCGGCGCTGGGGGCTCCCGGCGGCGATCATCGGCCGGGTGACCGACGACGGCGACATCGCGATCGTCGAGGGCGGGCTGGACGCCGACGGACGAGCGGCCGCCGGGTCACGCGAGATCGCCCGGATCCCGGCCCGGGCGCTGACGAGTGACGCCATCGTCCACCCGCGGGTCGCCACGCCACCGGCGCATCGGCGGGACGCTCCGGCGCCCGGCGCCCCGGCGGTCGTGAGCGACCGGTTGCCCGAGCGCGGCATGGATCCGGGCGCCGTCCTGCTTGCGCTGCTGGGCTCGGCCAACCTGTCGTCTCGGCGGGCCGTCTTCGAGCAGTACGACTCGACCGTGGGGGCGGACACGGTGGCCGGACCCGGTCGCGGCGCGGCCGTCCTCCGGGTCAAGGGGACCCGCAAGGCCCTCGTGGCCACCACCGACGGGAACCACTCGGTCGGCGTCGCGGACCCGTGGCTGGGTGCGGCGCTGTCGGTCGCGGAGGCGACCCGAAACGTGTCGATCACCGGGGCGCGGCCGCTCGGGGTGACCAACTGCCTCAACTACGGCGACCCGACCCGGCCGGACGCCTTCTGGCAGCTGACCGAGGGCGTTCGCGGGCTGGCCGACGCGTGCCTGGCGCTCGGCCTGCCGGTCACCGGCGGCAACGTCTCGCTCTACAACGAATCGCCCACGGGACGGATCGCCCCCACCCCCGAGATCGGCGTCGTCGGGCTGCTCGACGACATCTCGACGCTCACGGGCCCGGCCTTCGTGGATGCCGGCGACGCGATCGTGCTGGTCGGGGACGCGACGCCGGGCCTCGTCGGCTCGGCCTACGCGCAACTGGCCGGGGTGACGGCCGACGACACGCCGCCAGATCTTGACCTCGCCCGTGAGGCGGCGGTCCAGGCGTTCGTGCGCGAGGCGATCGCTCGCGGCCTGGTGGCGTCCGCCCAGGACGTCTCGGGCGGAGGGCTGGCGGTCGCGCTGGCGGAGGGCGCGATCTGGGGCGGCCTCGGCGCGACGGTGCGACTGGCGCATGTCGGCTCGCCGGCCGTGGGGCTGTTC
>JACQEF010000278.1 GCA_016200745.1 Chloroflexota bacterium
ACTCGCTTCACGCAACGCCTGACCGTCGGGCGGGCCATGGTCGCGTCCGTCCTGTGCTTCGGCCCGGGCATGACCCTGGTGGCCGTGGCTCCACCGTCGCTGCTGTTGCCCGCGATCGGCGGCATGGCCCTTCTCAACACCTTCGGTGTCGCCACCCACGGCGTCAACCAGATCAGCCTTCGCCAGTCGGTGACGCCTCCGGACATGTTGGGACGCGTGTCGGCCGTGACGCGATTGGCCATCACCGGCGCATTGCCGGCCGGCGCGACCATCGGCGGCACGCTTGGTTCGTTGATCGGCCTCCATGAGACCTTGGTGCTCGGCACGCTCGGCTTGTATCTCGCGGCGGTTCCGTACCTGCTCTCCCGGGTGGACCGCTTGCGATCGCTGCCCGGACCGGACGCGGTCCCGTCCGAGTCACGTTGACCCAGGGGTCCGCGAGCGCCTAGAGTCCCTCCCGTCAACGCACCGGGTGGTTCTCAGGAGGCGCCCACGTGGCCAGGCCCCGATCATCTACCGCATCGTCGTCGTCGCACGCCTTCAAGCAGCTGAGCGTCGGCGAGCTCGTGGCGCTCGATACCATCAAGCCGGAGCCCAAGGCACGGCCCGAAACGCCACGCCAGCGAGCCATCCGCGAACGGACCGACGACATCCGTGCCGCCTGCAACATCGCGGCGGCCGCGCCGGCCAGTCTCGCGGTCCCGATCAAGCTGAAGCCCGGGCAGAAGCTGGCGACGCTCCGGCTCGCCGTCGGGAAGCTGATGGAGGCAGAGAAGCGCGACCTCAACTGGGGCGTCCGCGGCGAGACGATCTACATCAGCAAGGGCCTGATCCCGGGTGGGCGCGGCGGCCGCAGGCGCAAGACGGCCTGACCACCGGCCCGTGCCTGGCGCCCGAGGAATCCCCCGCGGGGCCCGGCACCGCTAGCATCTGTCGATGACCGGGCCCAGCTTCCCATTGACCACCGCGCGCCTCCGGCTGCGGCCGTTCGAGGAAGGCGATTTCGAGGCGGTCTACGCGATGGAGAGCCATCCCGACGTGGTGCGCTACCTCTACTGGGAGCCGCGGACGCGCGATGAGGCTCGCGCCGCGCTGGACCGGCGGATCAGGTTGACCTCGCTCGATGGCGATCCCTCTGCGCTCCGCCTGGCGGTGATCCTGCGCGATTCGGGCGAGGTCATCGGGGATTTCAGCCTCGGCGTTCGGAGCCGCCGGAATCGCCAGGGCGACATCGGTTTCATGTTCCACCCCGATCACCACGGCCACGGTTACGCGACGGAAGCTGGTCGCCTGGTGCTCGGCCTCGGTTTCGACACCTACGACCTGCACCGGATCGCCGGCTCGTGCGATGCGCGGAACACGGCATCGGCGCGTCTGATGGAACGGCTGGGCATGCGTCTCGAGGCGAGGCTGCGCGAGACCGAGTTCGTCAAGGGGACCTGGTGCGACGAACGGGTCTACGCGATCCTCGCCGACGAGTGGCGGGATCGCGTGCGTGCGCCCGCCATGGCCTCTCAGTAGCCGGGGCGACCGCCCGAGTTGGTGCAGGCGGCCACTACAAGGCCGGCGGCGAGGAGAAGCGCACGCGCCAGGAGCGGTCGCCGCGTCAGCGCCCGCACGATTCGGTCCGTCACGCCGCGTCGATCCGTTCGAGGAAGGCGTCAAGGATCCGGTTGAACGCCGCAGGCTTGTCCAGCCACATCCAGTGAGTCGTGTCGTCCGTCATTTCACGCTGTACGTCGGGAACGAGGCGGTGGATGTCGTTCGGCGGATGTCGTTCGGCGGATGTCGTTCGGCGGATGTCGGCATCCGGCGTCGTGACCGCCAGCGTCCACCCCGGATATCGCTCGAGGGCGGGCAGCGGATCGCAGGCCCGCTCGCCGGCGCGACGCGCGCCGTAACGGGCGCAATGGTTCCCGCCTTGCCGGGTCGTCGCACGCGACATAGACTATCGACGTGCCATTGAATATCAACAGAACGACGATCAACCCACCGTCCGCCGATGTGACACCCGATGACCCGGACGCGGCCGACCGGCAGCGCCTGGCCGCCGCCGTCCGGGACGAGATCATGTCGTGGGACCCGCGCGAGTTCATCGCGGCGTTCCGGCGGTGGCACCACGGCTCGTTCAGCCTGATCCACCTCAACGTCCTGACCACGCTCGAATCGGAGAGCCCGGCGTCCATGGGCCGCCTCGCGGAGATGCTCGACGTGTCGGTCGCGAGCATGACCGGCATCGTCGACCGGATGGAGAGGCGCGGCCTGGTGGAGCGCCGGCACGAAGACAAGGATCGCCGGGTCGTCCTCGTCTCCCAGACCGAGGCGGGCCGCGACATCTTCAGGGAGATGGACGAGCGTCGTCGGGTCGGGCTCGGCAAGCTGCTCGAACGGCTCAGCGCGGATGAGCTGGAGGCGCTGCTGAAGGGGCACCGGGCGTTGCGGATCGCGCGCACCCAGGCCTTTGCCGCGCGGGCCGCGGCCGCGTCGGATGTCGGGTCGACTGACCGGCCGGACGCGACCGCACAGACGCCTCCATCGCGCCTCCATCGTGCGTCCACGATCCCGGGCGACGATCCGCCCGTCCATCCCCTGACTGGAGCCGGCCGGTGATCAGACTGCTTCGGACCTACCTGCGCCCGTACGCCGGACAGATCGCGCTCGTCGTGGCGCTGCTCCTCATCCAGTCGATCGGGAACCTGTACCTGCCGACGCTCAACGGCGACCTCATCAACAACGGGGTCGCGAAGGGCGACAACGACTACATCATCCGCACCGGCGCGTTCATGCTGGCGGTGACCTTCGCCCTGGGCGTCGCGTCGATCCTGGCGGTCTACTTGGGGGCCCGGACGGCGATGGGCTTCGGGCGCGATGTCCGGAGCGCGATCTTCCGCAAGGTCGAGAGCTTCAGCCAGGTCGAGGTCAACCATTTCGGGCCTGCGTCGCTCATCACCCGGAACACGAACGACGTCCAGCAGGTGCAGATGGTCGTGTTCATGGCCCTGACCCTGCTGATCTCGGCACCGATCCTGGTCGTCGGCGGAATCATCATGGCCGTCCGCCAGGATGTCCCGCTGTCGGGCCTGCTCGTGGTCGTGCTGCCGATCATGGTCGCGTTCATCGGCATCGTCATGTACCGGGCGATCCCGCTGTTCCGGGCGATGCAGACGAAGCTGGACCGGATCAACCAGGTCATGCGCGAGACGCTGGCCGGCGTGCGGGTTATCCGCGCGTTCGTCCGGACCGAGCACGAGGAGCAGCGCTTCGACGCGGCGAACGTCGACCTGTTCGAGACGTCGATCCGGGTCAACCGGCTGTTCGCGGTGACGATCCCCGTCATGACCGCGATCCTCAACCTCTCGACCGTCGCGGTCATGTGGTTCGGCGCGCTGCGCGTCGACAGCGGCGACATGCCGATCGGCAATCTCACCGCGTTCCTGCAGTACCTGATGCAGATCCTGTTCTCCGTGCTGATGGCGGTGTTCATGTTCGTGTTCGTGCCGCGGGCAGCGGTATCCGCGGGGCGGATCCAGGAGGTCCTCGAGCAGGAGCCCTCGGTCCGCGACCCGGAGCGGCCGGTCAGGCTCGAGACCTCGCCGCGCCACGGTGTGCGGCTCGAGTTTCGCGACGTGGAGTTCCGCTATCCGGGCGCCGAGCAACCGGTCCTGCGCGACATCTCGTTCGAGGCACTGCCCGGCGAGACGACCGCGATCGTCGGCAGCACCGGCAGCGGCAAGTCGACGCTGGTCAACCTCATCCCCCGCTTCTACGACGCCACCGGCGGCCAGGTG
>JACQEF010000279.1 GCA_016200745.1 Chloroflexota bacterium
AGCCGAACAGGTGGACGCACGGCGCCGCGCCGCGCTTGCCGGGTTCGCCCAGGTCGAGCATCGACGTGTCCGGATTGGTCGGGGCGATGAACGGCGCAAAGATCGCGATCAGGAACAGGGCGATCAGGATCGTCAGCCCGATCAGCGCCGAGCGCTGGCGGATGATGTTGCGGATGGTGTCGCGGGTCAGCGACGCCGAGCGCTGCGTGGCCAGCGTATCGGGCGGTCCCGCCGCGAGGGCTTCGGCGCTGCCGGGGTTCAGGCTCATGACAGGCGGATCCGTGGATCGAGGAACGCGTAGGAGATGTCCACGATCAGGTTCACGACCAGGTAGATCAGCGCGACCACCACCGTGACTCCCTGGATGACGATGTAGTCGCGGCTCTGGATCGACTCGAACAGGGTCTTGCCCATGCCGGTCAGGTTGAAGATCGTCTCGGTCAGGACGGCTCCGGACAGGAAGCCGCCGAGCGAGAGCCCGATCACGGTCACGACCGGGAGCAGCGCGTTGCGCATGCCGTGCCGGACGACGACCGATCGCTCCTTGAGGCCCTTGGCCCGGGCCGTTCGGACGTAGTCCAGGCCGAGCACCTCGAGCAGGCTCGACCGGGTCATCCGCGCGACGATCGCGAGCGGGATCGTCCCGACCGCCACGGCGGGCAGGAGCAGATGCCGGAGCGCATCGCCGAGCAGGCTGAAGTTGAGGGTCAGCAGCCCGTTGAGGACGTACATGTTCGAGATGAAGTCGAGGATCGCGCGCGGAGGCCCGGACAGGCCCGTCAGTCCCCACACGGTGGCCAGCGGCACCACCTCGACGCCGGGAGTCAACCGGCCCGACGGTGGCAGCGCGAATGGCGTGTTCTTGAGCAGGACGGCGAACACGAACGCCAGCAGCAGGCCCAGGACGAAGACCGGGGTCGAGACGCCCAGGTTGGCGATGACCATCGTGCCGGCGTCGACCGGGGAGTTGCGGCGAGTCGCCGAGACGAGGCCGAGGAGGACCCCCACGACCGTCGCGAACAGGAGGGCGACGACCGTCAGTTCGACGGTGACGGGCAGGCGCTCGAGCAGGATGTCGGCGACCGGCCGGCCGTACCGAATCGAGTTGCCGAAGTCACCCTGGACGAGCGAACCGGCGTAGATCACGAACTGCTGCGGGAGCGGCTTGTCCAGGCCATAGCGCTGGGTGAACGCCGCGCAGATGACCGGGGTCGCCTTCTCGCCATAGGCGGCCGTGCACGGCTCACCCGGGATGATCCGGACGAGCACGAACACGAGCACGATGATCCCGATCAGGACCGGGATGCTCGAGAGCAGTCGGCGAACGATGAACCGGGTCATCCGTTCAGGACCTTCGGTGACGGGGGCGGACGGCGGTCCGTGGAGGGGTTAGCCGAAGGGCGCCGCCGGTGGCGGCGCCCTTCGGCGTGTCGAGGTCGCGCTTGACTTACTGGGCCGGGACCGGCGGGTTGAGGAACCCACCGAACAGGCCGGGGAAGTACGTGAAGTCGCCGGTCCGGCCCTTGTGGAGCGGATTGTCCGCGTCCCACTGGACCGCGTACGACAGGACGACGTCGTTGGCGTCGAGGGTCGATCCGTCGTGGAACGTCACGCCGTCACGCAGCGTGCAGGTCCACTGGGTCAGCTCGGCGTTCGGCTTGCACTCGGTGGCGAGGGCCGGGACGGCCTTGCTGCCACCGACTTCGTAGCCGTACAGCGACTCGGTCATCTGCTCGCAGACCCGCAGCGACTCGCCGTCGGTCTCGTCGGCGCAGTACAGTCCGGGCGGCTCGGCGTTCTGCATGAACACGAACTGGGTCCGGTCGGCCGGCTTCATGACGGCGAAGTACTCGCTCGTCAGCGGCGAGGCGTGCGCGTTCTCGACGTCGGCGCGGTAGGCGACAGCGGAACCGCCGTGCGCAACCGGGATCATCGGGACGTGCTGCTTGATCGCGTTGTTGGCCGCCTCGTACGCCGGCTTGCGCGCGTCGTCGTTGGCGCCCTGGCTGCCCGTCGCCAGGGCGGAGGTGATGTCGTCGAACTTGTTGCCGAACTGCTTCGACGCGCCGGCGCCGAAGTGGTAGTCGAGGAAGTCGGTGATGTCCGGATAATCCACGCCCCAGCCGAGGAGGTGGATGCCGGTCAGCTTGCCCGCGGCGGCGTTGTCGAGGAAGGTCCCGGACTCCTGGACCTCGATCTTGGCGTTGATCCCCAGGTTGGCCTTGAGCTGCGCCTGGATGTCGGTCGCCACGACCTTCGGGTCGGGCAGGTAGCCGCGGACGACGTCGCGGTAGTTGATGACGGTGTCGAAGCCGTTCGGGTACCCGGCGTCGGCCAGCAGCTGCTTGGCCTTGGCAGGGTCGTACTCGTACCAGTCCTCGCCCGCGCAGCCATTCGGGATGGCGCACGGCGTGAAATGCGAGGCGACGGACGATCCGGGCGGGTAGAAGTTGTCGACGATCCGCTGCCGGTCGATGCCCATGGCGAGCGCCTGGCGGACCTTCTCGTTGTCGAACGGCGCGTAGGTGTTGTTGAAGCCGATGTAGAAGGTGTTGAGGCCCTCGCGCTCCTTGAGCTGGAGGTCCGGGTTGTTCTTGACGGTGTCGAAGTCGGTCGGGCCGACGTTGTCGATGCCGTCGACGGTCGGCGACAGGAGCTCGACCAGGCGCTGGGCCGCTTCGGAGCTCCAGCGGAAGATCAGCTTCTCGGTGAGGGCCTTGGTGCCCCAGTAGTTGTCGTTGCGGACCATGGTGATGTCCGAACCGCGGTTCCACGAGTCCAGCTTGTACGGGCCGGTCCCGTTGACCTCGGAGACGATCGCCTGGTTGTCCGGCTTGGTGGGGTCGACCTTGGCCTGCAGCCAGGCGGTGTCGTTGATCGCGAACGAGCTGAACGCGATCTTGGACAGGAAGGCGACG
>JACQEF010000282.1 GCA_016200745.1 Chloroflexota bacterium
CCTCGCGCAGCGAGCCGAGGTTGCGGATGGCGGCCAGCACGTCGCGCAGCTGGCGCACGGCCTCGACGATGTTGCCGGTCCCGGCCTCGCCCTTGGTCCGCATCATCGCGGCGCCCTCGCTGATCCGCCGGAGCGCCTCGCCGAGGTTGCGGCAGCCGCACACGAACGGGACCTTGAAGGCGTGCTTGTCGATGTGGTTGGCCTCGTCGGCCGGCGTCAGCACCTCGGACTCGTCGATGTAGTCAACGCCGAGCGCCTCGAGCACCTGGGCCTCGACGAAGTGGCCGATCCGCGCCTTGGCCATCACCGGGATGGTCACCGCGTCCATGATCCCCTCGATCATCGACGGGTCGCTCATCCGCGCGACGCCGCCCGCCTTGCGGATGTCGGCGGGAACGCGCTCGAGCGCCATGACGGCGACGGCGCCGGCATCCTCGGCGACCTTGGCCTGATCGGGCGTGACGACATCCATGATGACGCCGCCCTTGAGCATCTGGGCCAGGCCCTTCTTGGTGGCCCAGGTGGACGTTTCGACGGTCATGTGGGAACGATTCCTCTGGTGGTCGCGCTCGGTTCGCCGGCCGGGTCTGGCCCCGGGGTCGTCGCCCGTTCGAGTCGGCCGAGCCCCGCGCGCGAGCCGATTATCGCACGAGCGCGCGCGAGGGCCGCCAGGCGGATCCGAGCATCGTCGTCAGTCGGTGTCGAAGCGGCAGCGGGTCGCATCCACGCCGAGCGAGGACCAGGCCCTCGCTCGATTCGGGGACTCCGTAGCCCGGGATGTGCGGGCGATCGGCACGCGGTTCGGCCATCAGCGCGCGACGGTTCGGATGACCCCGGACATGAGGCCAGTCGCCCGCCGTGCGGCGGTCGGTGACAGGCGCGACAGGGCGTCGACGAGGTCGATCACGTCCTGGTCCGGCAGCGAGCCGAGCAGATCGAACAGGCGGAGGATGGTCGAGTCCGGAATCCGTCCCAGGAGGCTGAGGGCACGCTCCAGCTCTCGTGGATCGAGCTGCGGAACCAGGCCGAGCGCCCGGTCGAACAGCCGCACGAAGACGAGGAAGGCCGACAGCCAGTCCCGCAACGCGGCGAGCTCGGTGTCCTCGGGCCGTGTCTCGAGTGCGGCGGCGGCTTCACGTTCCTTGGCTTCGAGGACCGCCACGATCGGGTCGCCCTCGCGCACCTTGCGCTCGGCGATGACCCGCCCGAACCATTGCCAGTGGTCGCCGACGGCGAGGTACGCGGCACCCGCCGGACCACGACGACCGACGCGCCTCGGCTCCGAGACCCGCTCGACGATGCCCCACGACTCGGCCTCCGCCAGGGCCAGGCTCGCGGCCCGATGGCTGAGCCCGAGGGCCTCGCGCACCTCGCGCTCGGTGAGCGGCACCTGGCGGGCCATCAGGTAGGCCTGCACCCGGGCGATCGCCGGGGTCACGCCCCAGGCCGCTCCCATCTCGCCCCACGCCTCGGCGAGGTCGAGCCGGATCGACTCGGCCGTCTGATCGCCGCCCGGGCGCACGCGCCCGACCGGCCGCTCGTCATCCGGAACATGCGCCTTGACAGTAGCCTGTTTATCGTTCATAACTTGCTATGAAAGAGTAGCACGCTTAAGCCGCCGAGATGGCCACGACATTCAGCCCTGTTCCGAATGGGCGCCGGATCGGCGCGCTCGCCGGCGTGGCGCCGGCCGGCGCCGCCGTCCTCGTCCTGCTCCTGCTTGGCGCGTCGCCCACGGCCGGCTCCCTCTCATGGCTCGCCGGGATCGTCGTCGTGGCGGTCGGGGCTGGCTGGCTGATCGGGCCGCGCGTCTCGGGCTCGTTCCCCACCGACCTGTGGAGCGCCGTCTCGTTCGCGGCGGTCGGCACGGTCGTGTACCTCCTGGTCGGGACCGCGATCTCGGTCTCGTCGGCACCGGAAGTCGAAGGCAACGGCTTGCCGGGGATCGCAGCACGCCTGGTCGGCCGGCTGCTCTACGGGCTGCTCTACTCCCCGCTCCTGGTTGGCGTGCTCACACCGTTCGGCCTCGCCTGGGTCGTGGCGGTTCGGGCGCTTCGCCGGATCGGCGGGGTCCCGGCGCCAGGCATGCGGGCCCCCTCGGCCCGCGGTCGCACGATCGGGGGAGGCATCGACCCGCGTCGAATGGGGTGGTTCGCCGCGATCCTCATCCTCGCCTTTGGACTGTTCGTCGCGGTGCTCCCGTTGGTCATCTATGACGAACCGCGATCGCCGTGGGCGATCTACCGACCCGTGGCGCTGTTCGTCCTGTTCTCGGTGCCGGCATGGATCGCGGCGATCGGAACGACCCGGCGCAGGCCATCGTTGCTGGTCGCAGCCGGGGTGATCTGTCTCGCCCAGGCCTACGTCTCGTTCAGCCTGGTGGCGATCGGGTTCGTCGTCCCGGCGATCCTGTTGTTCATGGTTGGCGCCCATCAGCCGAGCGCCGCGGCGACACGCGAGCCGCGCCGCTCCTACGCCATTGCTGCCATCACGATCGCCCTGACATTCTCGGCGTGGGTCGCCACGCTTGGGATGACCGAGGAGGTGTGCTGGACCTCCAAGGCCAACCCGGACGGAACGCTGCGCTACGAGCGCGTGCCAGTCACCGACGTGATGACGGTCGAGCCGGGTGCGGTCGCGAGTGGCTGCGATGGCGGCGCGCTCACGCTCGAGGGGATGGGCGTCGGTGGGGTGCTTGCCATCGGGGCCGTCGCCATAGCGGCCGCTTCGTCCTGGACGCGCTACAACAAGGTCGCTCCGGCCTGAGCGTCACTCCCGCCGATCGAGCTCCTCGCGGAGGGCACCCAGGATCTCGAGCTCGATCCGGTCCTTTGGCCGGTTGGCCGCGCGCTTCATGGCCATCAGGTCCGCGAGACTGGCCACACGGATGGGAACGCCAAGGATCTCAGCGCCGATCGACCGGTCAGCGAGTGCCTCATAGTCCATGCCCGGCTCCGGGTGGGCCAGCAGGTCGAGGTCGCCATACCTCGTCCTGAGCGTGAAGACCTCGCCGGCTCGGAGCGCTCGGGCGTCGATCGGAGCGTGAACGGACCCCGGCAGGTCGCGCCTGATGGCCGCCAGGGCGTCGAGGGCGACCGCCAGTCGATCGAGGTTTTCGCGATCCAGCCCGAAGCACACATCCACGTCGCGGGTCAGCGATGGCGAGCCGTGAACCTGTGCCGCCAGTCCGCCGATCAGGACGAAGTCGGCCTTCGCGTCGAGCAAGGTCTTGAGAATCAGGCCCGCCTCGAGATCGGGGTGCTCGCTCATTCTGCGACGCGCCGGATCGAACGCCGGAGCCGGACGAAGTGCCGGTCATCGGCGATGGCGAGCTCGAGCCGCTCCGACGGTGTCAGCTCCAGGAGTTCATGGATCTGCGTCCGATCGATCCCGATCCCGAGCCGCGGCATCACCTCGAGGCCGAACTCGCACGCGGCCAGGAGACGGTCGAGGGTCTCGAGCCTGGGGTCCGACCTGCCACGCTCGATCCGTGCGATCGTCTCCTGGGGGATACCCGCCTTGGTGGCCAGCTGGCGCTGGGTCAGGCGCGCATTGCGCCGCGCCTCGCGAACCATCCGTCCGGCCATCGACATCCTGTGCTCCTGATGACGATTACGTCATCAGGGTACCGCACGATCCGGGACACGGGGCCGGGCCTATCATCGCGACATGCCCGTCCTGCGAAGCCGGCTCGATCCAGGCGCGGCCGAGACCCGTGCGAACCACGACGCGATCGCCACGCTGGTCGAGGAGCTCCGGGCTCGCCAGGCGGCGCTCGCGTCGGGCGGCGCCGGCGGCGACGAACGCTCGATCGCGCGGCATCGCGAGCGCGGCAAGCTACCGGTCCGCGAGCGCATCGACCGCCTGCTGGACCCGGGGTCGTCGCTCCTCGAGCTGAGCCCGCTGGCCGCGACCGGCCTCTACGACGACCAGGCGCCGGGCGCCGGGATCGTCACCGGCGTCGGCCGGATCGAGGGGGCCACCTGCGTGGTCGTGGCCAACGACGCCACCGTCAAGGGCGGCACCTACTACCCGATGACCGTGAAGAAGCATCTCCGCGCACAGGAGATCGCCCTCGAGAACCGGCTGCCATGCGTCTACCTGGTCGACTCGGGCGGCGCGTTCCTGCCACTCCAGGCCGAGGTCTTCCCGGACCGCGACCACTTCGGGCGGATCTTCTACAACCAGGCGCGGATGTCGGCGGCCGGGATCCCGCAGGTGGCCCTCGTGATGGGCTCGTGCACGGCCGGTGGCGCCTATGTCCCGGCCATGAGCGACGAGACGGTTATCGTCCGCGGGACCGGCACGATCTTTCTCGGCGGGCCGCCGCTCGTGAAGGCCGCCACCGGCGAGGACGTGACGCCCGAGGACCTCGGCGGGTCCGAGGTCCACACCCGGCGATCCGGCGTCGCAGATCACGAGGCGCTCGACGACGAGCACGCCCTGGCGATCGGGCGCTCGATCATCCGGAACCTGAATCGGCGGGCACCCGACCTCCCGTGGGATCGACGAGAGCCCGAACCGCCGGCGATTCCGGCCGAGGGCGACGACCGGAGCGCGTCGCTGTACGCGGCGGTGTCACTCGACCCGCGCCGGCCCGTCGCGGTCCGGGAGATCATCGCCCGGCTCGTCGACGGCTCACGCTTCCACGATTTCAAGCCGCTCTACGGCGAGACGCTCGTCTGCGGCTTCGCGCACCTGGGCGGCTATCCGGTGGCGATCCTGGCCAACGACGGCATCCTGTTCAGCCAGTCCGCGCTGAAGGGCGCCCACTTCATCGAGCTCGCCTGCCAGCGTCGCATCCCGCTCGTCTTCCTCCAGAACATCAGCGGGTTCATGGTCGGTCGCGAGTACGAGGAGGCCGGGATCGCCAAGGACGGCGCCAAGCTGGTCATGGCGGTCGCTGGCGCGGAGGTCCCCAAGTTCACGATCCTGATC
>JACQEF010000288.1 GCA_016200745.1 Chloroflexota bacterium
CTGGCCTACGACGTGGCCCTGGCCCGGGGCGCATCGCTGCCGGGCGGCGACCTGCGGGTGCTGGCGATCGTCGCCTACGTCGTAATCGTGCTGGCGAGCGGCAGCGTCGTCACCTACCTCGTCGTGCCGCAGCCGACGGGCGCCGGCACGGTCATCCGGCGGACGGCCTGGAGCGCAGCGCTCGGCTTCTTCGCCGCGGTGCCCATCGCCTACCTGGTCATGGTCGCGGCCGTGCAGATCGTGCGGCCGCTGCTCGACTGACGCGTCCGCCTTGCCGGCGGAATGGGCTGGCCGCCAGCGCCCAATCGCGGTACTCTCGCCCGGCAACCATCACGGCGCGCCCGGATATCCGGCTCCACGCCGGCTCACCGTCGAGGGTCCTCGCGTGTCCATCGAAGAACGGCACGTCGCACTGCCGAAGCTGTACGGCGCCCCGGCCTACGCCCGGCCACCGGTCGCGGTGGCGGCTGGCCCGCGACCGTTCGACCCCGACGAACTCCCGCTCGAGGTCTTCCAGACGGAGGAGGAGCGCGAGAGCGCCGCCTACCTGGCTGCCCGGACCTACGAGATCCACGGCGCCGAGCGACCCACCAACGGTGCGAACGCGGGCCGGCTGCGCGCTCGACCCTTCAGCCTCCGGTCGATCGCCGGACGCCTGCTTGGCGGCGACTGATCGCCGGATCGCGCACGGACCGGGTGTAGCATCCCGGCCGTACCGCTCGGCGGGGGAGTAGCTCAATTGGTCAGAGCGGCGGGCTTATATCCCGCTGGTTCCAGGTTCGAGTCCTGGCTCCCCTACCACCCGTACCCGTCGGACCCGGCGGGGGTGGCCGGCGACGACGCGAGCGCCCGAAGGCGGAGCCGGCGTGCCGGCGTCAGGCTGCGCTGGCCGGGCAGCGCCCCGATCCAGGCCGGCAGCTGGTCCGGGGTCACCACGGCGCAGGTCGGCGAGCGGGGGATGGAGCCGTCGGCCACGATCACCGCGGCGTAGACGCGGACGACGAAGTCGAGATCGGCGATCGTGAACCAGCGCCGGACTCGCTCGGCATCGCGGTTGGCGGCCTCGAGCGGGTTCTCCATGGGCAGCCACCCGTCGCGGGTCCGGTACTCCCACGACGACCCCATCTGACGGACCTGCCGCCCGGCCGGGATCGCATGGAGGACGACGGCCCCGAACGGGCCGATCGCGAGCTCCGGGATGACCCGGCCATCGCTCGGGACGACGTCCGCGACCACGGCCACGTCGTCGGCCATCGACGCGAGGGCGCGTGCACCCGGGCCGCTCACTCCGTCGCCCGCCCGCACGCGTGCGAGCGTGGCGGCAAGCTGGTTGGCGCCGGCCAGCAGGAGTGCGGCGCCGGCGATCAACGACAGCGACAGGATGCCGAGTCCGATCGGCGCGCGGGAGCTGCCGCCGATGCGGTCGGTCGCCAGGAGGGAGACCAGCGGCGTCTCGAGCGCGAGGTAGGCGATCCCCAGGCCGGCCGTCGTCAGCAGGACACCGAAGACGGAGCCGCCGACAAACGTGCCGAGCCGGGGAGTCCGGCGGTGTGGGGTGATGAATGCCATCACGTCCACGATGCCTGACCGCCGGCGATCGGCCAATGACCAATCCGGCTGTCCATTCCCCGCCAGTGGGGCCACCGGCCACCCCGGACCGCACCGGACCCGACCGCGCCGGTGGCGATTCGCACCGCGTTAGGGCCATGGGACCACCGGCGTCCGGGGCCGGTCGTGCACCGGGACCCCCGTACCATAGCCCGGGCGGCTGGGGCGGCCCATCCTCCGAGGGACACCGGGTCCGCAGTCCCGGGCGAGGAGGCCCCAGTCAGTGCTCGTCAACGGACGTCACCGCGAACGGAGCGACCGATGGTCGTTGCCCGCGGCCGCGCTTGCCGCTGCGATGCTGCTGCTGGCGCTCGTCCTCCCGGTCGCGGCCGCCACGGGCGCCTCGGGCCCCACCGCCGGCGTCTCGGGCCTCGGTGGCTCGGTGCTCTACGCGGGCACGAACGGGTGCGACCAGGGTAACGGCAACAAGGGACCCGATTGCAGCCCGACCCCGACACCGACGCCGGCGCCGACACCCGCGCCCACGCCGACCGCGACGCCGTCGCCCACACCCAAGCCGACCCCGCCCCCGACCCCCAAGCCCACGCCGCCACCGTCCCCCAAGCCGCCCCCGGCCCCCCCCCCGAAGCCCTCGCCCACGCCCGCACCCCCGCCGAGGGTTCGGGCTGCCGGGCGGTTCGAGCGCCGGTCCCGGGAACGATCCGGGCTCGACGCCGGGCGATCCCGGCTCGACCTCGGGCGACCCCGGATCCGCCACCGACGGCGTCATCGGCTCGACCACGAACGGCAACGGCCGGCCGACCGGCGCCGACGGCTGGCCGATCCCGTCGGACGCCAACGCCGCGGCCATCGGCGCGACCGACGGCTCCGGGGGCACGACCGGCGGAAGCCAGGACTCGCCGGAGGGTTCGACGCCCGGCGATACGCGGACCTGGGGCCCGCTGGCCAGCGCCATGTCGGCGCTCGGCCTGTCGGGAATCCCGTTCAGCGGTCTCAGCCTCGGTATGTCGGCGGCCACCGCGACCGGCGTCGTCGGCGCCGCGATGGCCTTCGGGCTGTTCGGCAAGCGCCGCCGCGCCGGCGATCCACCCGGCCCGGACGAGGAGCTCGCCGCGGCCGCAGCGATGGGCCTCGGCGCCCGGCCCCTCCCGGCGCCCGTCCCCGCGTTCGAGGAGGCGGCGGACCCGGAGGCACAGTTGCCGCGCTGGCGACGCCCGTCGCTGCTCCTGGCACGCAAGGCCGATCCGATCCGCGACGCCACGCCGGCGGCTCGCCTGACGTTCGACGACGGACTCGTCGGACCGCTGGACGGACGCGAGCGACGAATGATCCGATACCGCATCGTGCGCATGCTCGACACGCCCGACGAGCTGCGCGGGATCGAGACCGGCTACCTCGACCGAGGGGACGAGGTCCAGCTGATCGAGAAGTACGGCGCCTACTGGCTCGTGCTCTGCCCGGACGGCCGGCAGGGCTGGGTCCACAACATGACGCTCGGCGAGATCGTCGACGACGACGCCCCGATCGACGACCGACCCGTCGCCACGATGCCGCTCGCCGCGGAGACCTGGACGATGGGCGAGAGCGACGACGACACGGACGTCCTCGAGGCCTACCTCGAGTCCCGCCGCCGCCAGTCCTGACGGCGCCCCGACTCCTTGCGCAGCACCAGCACGTGCTGGTGGACGATGTTCGGGACGAAGGCGTGCGGGTACCCGTACGGCCGCAGTCGAGTCCCGGCCTGATACCAGATCAGGTCGCCCTTCGGCACGAAGCCGGCGGCTGACGCCCGCTCCGCCAGGTCCGAACCGGTGAACAGGTAGCGGCCGCCCTGGTAGGCGTCGCGCACGATGACCACGGCATACCGGCCATCGCGCAGTACCCGGAGGAGCTCGCCGAACACCTCGGCCATCCGGTCCAGGAATGCCGGGTAGTCGACTGCGTTGGCCAGGTCGTCCGCCGAGTCGGTGACCATGGCGTAGTCGGTCCGGCGGTTGGCGTGAGTCTCGGACAGCGCCCCGCCGGCCATCGTCATCGGGAGCTGCAGGTTGTACGGCGGATCGGTGGCGACCAGGTCGACCGACGCCGTGTCGAGCGTCGGCAGGATCGCCAGCGCGTCGCCGGTGCGCAGCTCCAGGCCCGCCGGATCGAACCCGCGCGGGCCACCCGGATCGGCCGGGCCCAGGTCCACGAGCTCGGGCCCGAGGCCGTCGCGCTCGGCCGCCAGGTCGGTCACCACCTGCAGGTAGACGGCCGCCCAGCGCGGGTCGAGCTCGACCCCGATGGCGCGTCGGGGCCCCCGCGCGATCGCCGCGCCGAGCAACGTTCCGCCCACCCCGGCGAACGGGTCGAGGACGAGGTCGCCGGTCCGGCTGAAGAACTCGATGAGACGCGCCATGAGGCGGGGCGGCTTGTTGGCGCCGTGGGCCTTGCGCGCCGCGTGCCCGAGCTCCGAGGGATAGGCCGTGGTCAGCAGCGACTTGGTGAAGTAGAGCCATTCCTCGCCCGGCAGCTCGTTGAGTGTGTTGGCGGGATGGGGCGGTCGCCGGGCGTCGGTCACCCGCGCAGCCTAGCGGAGTTGCCTGACGACGGGCCTGTAGCCGCGACGCATCGACGGACGCATGGCGCCACGCCCGATGCGCCACCTAGAATGCCGCCATGCCCGCCAGGTACACGAGCGCGCGGTTCGTGGGTCGCGAAGCCGCGTTCGCGCGCCTGGCGGCGGTCCTCGAGGACGTGGCCGGCGGGCGCTCGCGGTCGCTGATCCTGGGCGGGACGTCCGGGGTCGGGGTTTCCCGATTCCTGGACGAGGCCACCTCGCGGGTGGGCGAGCTCGTTGCACCCTGGACGATCCTGCGCGGCGCCGCGTGGCCGTCGGGTGCGGAGGCGCCGTACGGTCCGGTCATTCGGGCGATCGGCCCGGCACTGCGCGGCCTGCCCGACCCGGAGCTGTGCGAGGTCCTCGGGCCGGCGACCGCGGACATCGTTCGGCTGCTGCCGGATCTCGCCGCGCGGCTGGCACTGGCCGACCACCGCGGCGAGACGGTCGCGCCCGAACGCCGGCAGGCGCGCACGCTCGAGGGGATCCTCGGCGTCCTCGGGCGGTTGGGCGAGCGGCGTCCGGTCGCGCTCGTCCTCGAGGACCTGCACCGGTCGGATGCGGCATCTCGCGCGCTGGTCACGTTCCTCATCCGCGTGGCGCACGATCAGCGGCTGGCCATCATGGCCACGGACCAGCCGGACGTCGTGTCGCGGGACCACCCCTGGACCGACGACATGGCGTCGGTCTGGTCGGTGGCGCCGTCGCTCGAGCGCCTCGCGCTGTCGCCA
>JACQEF010000032.1 GCA_016200745.1 Chloroflexota bacterium
GGCGGTCGCGGATCGCGTCGGTCTCGCCCCGCTCCGCGAGGCGCTCGGCCGCGAACTCGCGGATCGTGTCGAACAGCCGGAAGCGCGGCTCGCCGCCGCCGCCCTCCTCGACCTTGATCAGACTCTGGTCGGTGAGCGCCATCAGCCCATCGATCACCTCCCCGCCGATCTCGGCCGCCGGCCCGCACACCGCCTCGGCGGCCTCGAGGTCGCAGCCGCCGGCGAACACCGACAACCGGTCGAGCAGGCGACGGGCGTCGTCGTCGAGCAGGTCGTAGCTCCAGGCGATGGCGCCGCGCAGGGTCTGCTGGCGGGCCGGGAGATCCCGTGCGCCGGCCGCCAGGACGTCGAGCTGGTGCTCGAGGCGGGTGAGGATCGCCTCGGGCGAGAGGAGCTTGATCCGCGCCGCCGCGAGCTCGATCGCGAGCGGCATGCCGTGGAGGCGCGCGCTGATCGCGGCCACGGCCGGCGCGTTCGCGTTGGTCACGGTAAAGGCGGGTCGGACGGCGACGGCCCGCTCGATGAACAGCCGGACCGCCGCGTACTGGCCGAGCGCGGCGAGATCCAGCACGCGCGACTCGGCGGGCAGCTGCAACCGATCCAGTCCGCTCAGGGTGGCGAGGTCGGGCGGCGCGGCCAGACCGGGGACGGGATATTCCTGCTCGCCCGACACGCGAAGCGCCGCCCGGCTGGTCACCACGATCTTCAGGCCGGGCGCGGCCCGCAGCAGGTCGCCGACCAGCGGCGCAGCACCGGCGACCTGTTCGAAGTTGTCGAGGACGAGCAGCAGGGTTCGCTCCCGCAGCCAATCCGACAGCGTTTCGGCGATCGGCAGCGCGCCGCTCTCGGTCACACCGACGGCCGTGGCGATTCGCGACGCCACGAGCATCGGGTCGCGGATCGGTTCCAGAGGGACGAAGAAGACGCCGTCGGGGAACCCGTCGGCGACGGTCGAGGCAAGCTGGAGCGACAGCCGCGTCTTGCCCGTTCCGCCGGGACCGGTCAGGGTCAGCAGGCGGGTCGTCGACAGCAGTCGGGCGGCCTCTTCGAGCTCGGCCGCGCGACCCACGAACGTCGTCAGCTGCGTGGGCAGGTTGTTCGGTCGCGCGTCGGGCGTCCGGAGCGGCGGGAAGTCGGCGGTGAGGCCGTCCGCCTCGACCTGGACGACGTGTTCCGGGCCCAGCAGGTCCTTGAGCCGGTAGGCGCCGAGGTCGCGCAGCCGGACGTCGGCCGGCAGATGACCCTGGAGGAGCGCGCGCGTCGCCTCGGACAGCAGGATCTGGCCACCGTGCCCGACCGATGCGATCCGCGCGGCGCGGTTGATGTCCAGGCCGACCAGGCTCTCCCCGGCCAGCTCGGCTTCGCCCGAATGGAGCCCCATCCGGACGCGGATGGCCTCGTCCTCCGGCCACGGCTCGGCAGCGAGCTGCCGCTGCGCCGCGACGGCGGCGGCGACGGCGGCCCTGGCACCGGCGAAGACGACGAAGAACGAATCCCCCTCGGTGCCCTGCTCGATCCCGTCATTCGCCGCGAACGCGTCGCGCAGGATCGCGCGATGGCGTTCGCGCAGCTGGCCGTACCGGGCGGTGCCGACGCGCTGCTCGAGCCGGGTCGATCCCTCGATGTCGCTGAACAGGAATGTGAACGTGCCGCTGGTGATCGGCGGAGGGACGTTCATCGCCGGCGGGTCCGGATCGCGTCAGTGATGGTGGGCGTCGGACAGCTCGAGGGTCAGCTCCCGCAGGCGGCCGGCCAGCTCGCGCAGGATGGCCATCGCCACGCTCGGCTGCTCGGCGACGACCGCTTCGAAGTCCCAGCTCGCCAGGGCCAGGCAGGTGGTGGGTTCGGCGGCGACCACCTGGGCGACACGCGGCTCGCGGTCGATCACCGACAGCTCCCCGAAGAACGTGCCCGGCCCCAGTTCCGCGATGGTGTCCCCGTCGCGGATGACCCGGACGCGTCCGCTGACGACGATGAAGAAGCCGGTTCCGATCTCGCCCTGCCGGGCGATCACCCGGTCGGCCGCAATGTCGACCTCGGTCATCCGCTCGGCGATGCGCTCCCGGCCAGCGGCCTCGACGCCCGCGAAGAGGCGAGTCTGGGCCAGCTGCTCGGCGATCTCCTGGCGCGTCAGGGTCATGCGGCCTCCGAAGTCGATCTGGAGCGCCATGCTGCCTGTGCGGCATCCCGCCGTCAACACGAATCGAGCGCGCGAATCGGACGCGCGCGACGGGGCGGTGTGGCACCATGCGCCGATGGTGGCGCGTGAGGAGCTCGTGGACGCGATCGCTGGCTTCGCGTTGTTCGCGGACCTGACCGATCCGCAGCTGACCGCGATCGTCCACATCTTCGAGGAGGCGTTCTACGCCGAGGGCGAGCGGGTTCTCCGGCAGGGCCTCACGGGGTCCGGGTTCCACATCATCCTCGACGGCGAGGCGGCGGTGGTCGTCGACGGCCACGAGCGGGCGAAGCTGGCTCGAGGCGACTACTTCGGCGAGGTGTCGGTGATCCTCGGTGAGTCGCCCATCGCCGACATCGTCGCGACCCGCCCATTGCGCTGCCTGGTCCTGCCGGGCCCGAGGGTCGAGGCCTTCCTGATCGCGCACCCGAGGGTCATGTACCGGATGCTCCAGGGCCAGTCCCGGCGCCTGCGGGCAGCCAACCGATGGCGGAGCTGAATCGCCCGTTCCCGCCCGGTGCGTACCCGGTGGTCGTGGTGGGGAGCGGACCCGGGGCCCTCCAGGTCTCATATTCGCTCGGCCGCCTGGGCGTCGAGCATGCCGTCATCTCGGCCGATCCCGCGGCGGGCGGCATGTTCCGGCGCTGGCCGTTCTTCCAGCGGCTCCTGTCGTGGACGAAGCCGCACGCACCCGTCGAGCGAGGCGCGCCGGCGTACGAGCGGTACGACTGGAACAGCCTGCTCGGCGAGACGCCGGAGACGCGGGCGGTCCAGCCCGAGCTGATGGACGGCAGCTCCTACTTCCCGTCGAGGCCCGAGATGGAGGCCAACCTGGTCGCCTTCGCCGAGCGGGCCAGGGTGGCGATCCGGTACGACTGCCGGTGGACGGCCACGCGGTGTCGTCGCCGTCGCCGGCCCGCCTGTCGGTCGACACGCGATCCCTCGTGGGGGTCCGGGCGCGGTACGTCCAGCCGTACGAGGACCATGTGCTCGGTGGCGGGGTCAGCGTGCTCGACGCGGCCATCGACCGCATCGAGCGGGTGGCCGACGGCACGTTCGTGGTCCGGCTGCGACGGACCGACGGCGGCGCGGACGTGGCGGTCGAGGCCGACGAGGTGATCGCCGCGACCGGCTTCGTGGCCCCGCTGGTGGATCTGCCGGCGCTGGGGGTCGCGACCTTCGGGGCGAGCGCACTGCCGGCCCAGACGCCATGGTGGGAGAGCGCGAGCCTGCCCGGCGTGTTCTTCGCCGGGACGATCGGCCAGGGTGCCAAGGGGCTCCAGAAGCACGGCATCCCGGCCAATTCCGGCGCCGTGCACGGCGCGCGCTACAACGCCAGGGTGCTCGCCGGCCACCTGGCGAGGACGCGGTTCGGGGTCGAGCCGGAGCGGCCGCATGTGGCGCCCGACGACGTGACGACCTTCCTCGCCCGCGAGCTGGCCGAGGGCCCCGAGCTCTTCCACCAGCGCGGCTACCTGGCGCGGGTCCTCACGGCCGATCCGGCCGGTGGCCTTCGTGACGACGGGATCCAGCCGCTGGCGGAGGTCCTCGACGCCGGCGGGCCCGACGCCGTGATCGCGACGCTCGAAGCGGACGGTTCCGGGGCGATCTTCCCGGTCCTCTACAGCCGCGTGGGCGGGCAGGTCGTGGAGCGCGCGATCGACCCGGATCCGCTCATGCGGTTCGACACCGCCGATACGCGCCTGGCGATCGACGACCTGGCCAGGCGGCTCGGGAAGGGGTGACCGGCGGCTTGCGAGCCCGGGATCCGTGACGGATCCGCGACCGGTCGTGGCTACACGAGCCGCCGCGGAATGGATTCCCGCCAATCGCGCCGGAAGAACGGCTCGCCGTCGAGGTCGACCTCGAGCTCGACCTGGAGGTCGAACGTCGACACGTCGCTCGTCTGCAGCGACCGGGCCCGGATCTCGGTATCGAACGCCTGCTCGTGCCAGCGGTAGACGACGTCGGCCGACAGGCTGGCGTGCGCGGGGTCGCCGTCGGATGCGGTCAGGCGCAGGGTCTCGGCGGAGTAGAGGCGCCGGCTGTCGCCGAGGACGTCCTCGCCGCCGTCGTGGATCGTGACCGTGACGGTGTCGTTGATGACGTCATCGGTGATCGTCCAGACCGGAGGATCAGCCGCGCCCTCGCTGCCGACCTCGGGTAGCTCCGGGGGCGTCGTCTTGAAGGCGGGTACGGCGAGGTCATCCGGACCGCCAGCGGGCGGGACCACGGGCAAGCGCAGGAACGACGGCTCGTCGGAACCGTGGTGGAGCCGAAACGTTGTCGGGTGGGGCGACGGCCAGATGACGGGCCACGCCGAGGACGAGATCGACACGCGCACCCGGTGGCCCGGCAGGAACCGGTACCCGGCGGGCCGCAACGAGATGCCAACGCCCAGCTTGCGGCCGATCTGGAGCGGTTCGGGGCGCTCATGCGAACCGCGATGCGTCAAGTTGAGGATCCCAGCGCTGACCTGCGCGGAGATCCCATCCGGTGCGACGTCGGTCAGGCGGACGACGATCGTGGCGACAGGCGAGGATGATTCGATGACGAGCGCCACCTCCGGGACCCCGAGGATCTCGATGGCAGCGTCCAGTGGTTCGGACGTGAAGGTCGGGCCGAGGCTTTCGTCGGGGCGAAGGTCGCGCGCCAGACCATTCGGTTCCCCGCCGGCGCCCCACGAGAGGGACCCGCGGGTCCCCAGCGTCGGTCGGTGACGGAACTCGGCGACGCCGACGGCGTGGGCTGGACCATCCGTGTCCAGGAGTCGTCCGACGAGCGGCAGGTCGCCCGGAGACATCGACCACGTGCGAACCTTCACCCGTGGATGCGGATACGCGGCGGCCGCCCGCCAGCGGCCGGGCCACGCGATCGGGAACGGCTCGGGCTCCGCGTACTCCCGTTCGAACCAGGTGATCGCCGGCTCCGCGTCGGCCCCGTTGGGGAGCTCCTTGAGCCAGCGATCGAAGAAGCGGACGATCTCGTGGAGCTCGTCGAGGTTCGGCCCCGGTGTCGCCGACGACGGTAGCCCGTGGACCCAGTTGCCCACGATCGTCCTGGACGGGGCGTGACAGGCGGCCTGCATCCGGAGTGCCGCGTCCACGTACGAATCCATCCAGCCGCCGACGTTGAGCACGGCCGCGTCGATTGCGTCGTAGTCCGGCGCCAGCGAGCCGGATCGCCAGTACGGCCCGTCGTGCTGGTGCCGGAGCCACTCGAACAGCCACGGCGGCGTTGCGTGCAGCCGCGCCGCCCAGGCCTCGCGCCAGCCCTCGCCGACGATCGCCGGGTCCGGCGGCATCGCGTTCATCGCCACCTGGCTCACCGCGTACTGGCTGAGCTCGCTGGCGGTGACGCAGCCGCCGACGTAGTGGACGTCGGTGAGGTAGCGGTCGTCCGTGGCTTGGATCGGAACGATCGCTCGCAGGTGGGGCGGCCGAAGCTTGGCCACCTGGATCGACGTGAAGCCGCCGTAGCTGATGCCCCACATCCCGACCGCGCCGGTGCACCACGGCTGCGCCGCGAGCCATTCGACCGCATCGTACCCGTCGCGGGTCTCGTCCTCGGTGTACTCGTCGAGGGCGATCCCCTCGGACGACCACGTGCCGCGCACGTCGACGCGGCACAGCGCGTATCCCCGCTGGGCGAGATACGTCCCCCGGGCCACGTCGGCGTTGCGCCGCCAGCTGTCCTTGCCATATGGGATCATCTCGAGCACGGCGGGGAAGCTGGCGCCGGGATCCGCGGCCGCCGGGATCGGCAGCCACAGGTTGGCCGACAGCCGCACGCCGTCACGCGCCGGGATCCAGGCGCCGAGCCGCGTCTCGACCTCGTGGCGGGGAGCGCTCGCGGCCCGTACCGAATCCCTGGTGTCGTCCGGCATCTCCGGCAGTCTAGGCGTCCGTCCGCGACGGCCACGGCCCCGCCCGCGTCGTGCGACGATGGACCCGCATGGAGGACGAACCCGTCATCGCCGGCCCGTGGACGCGTCGCGCGCGGCGCGTGGCCTACGAGAACCCCTGGATCACGATCTGGCACGACGAGGTGACCCGACCCGACGGGGAGCCCGGCATCTACGGCGTCGTCCATTTCGAGAACCTCGCGGTCGGCGTCCTGGCGCTCGACGCGGCCGGTCGCGTACCGCTCGTCGGCCAGCATCGGTACGCGCTCGATCGCTACTCGTGGGAGATCCCCGAAGGCGGCGTCCCGGCCGGCGAATCCGCGCTCGCCGGCGCACGGCGCGAGCTGCGCGAGGAAACCGGCGTGGAGGCCGCGCACTGGATCGAGCTGCTCCGGTGCGACCTGTCCAACTCGGTCTCGGACGAGGAAGCCGTCCTGTACCTGGCCACCGGGCTGACCCATGGCGTGGCCGCCCCCGACGGCACCGAATCACTGGCCGTTCGCTGGGTCCCGTTCGACGAGGTCCTGGCGATGACGCTCGACGGCCGGATCACCGACGCGATGACGATCCTCGCGGTCCACCGGGCGGCGATCGCCCGCCTGACCGGCGCCGATCCGGACGAGCCGGCACCCGACGCATGACCGCACCGGACCGTCGCGACTGGGACGCGATCGTCATCGGGCTCGGCGCGATCGGCTCCGGGGCCGCGTATTGGCTCAGCCGCTCGCTCGGGGACCGCGTCCTCGGGCTCGAGCAGTTCGAGTTCGATCACCCCAACGGCGCCTCGGCCGACCACTCGCGGATCATCCGACTGTCGTATCACCGACGCGACTACGTCCGACTCGCAACGCGGGCCTACGAGACCTGGGCGGCGGTCGAGGCCGAGGCGGGGGAGCGGATCGTGACCGTGACCGGGGGGCTCGACCTGTGGCCGGCGGACCCGGCGATCCCGAAGGCCGACTACGTCGAGAGCCTGGCGGCCGAGGGGATCCCGTTCGACCAGCTCGACGCCGCCGAGGTCATGCGCCGCTGGCCGCAGTGGCGGCTCGATCCGGACGTCACCGCGGTGTGGCAGCGACAGGGCGGCCTGGCCGATCCGTTCAAGGGGAATGCCGCCCACCGCCGGCTCGCACGGGCGCACGGCGCCACGCTCCGCGACCATACCCGGGTCACGGGTCTGCGGGACGCCGGCGGCGGCGACCTCGAGGTGGAGACGGGGACCGGCACCTTCCGCACCGGTCGGCTGATCATCGCCGCCGACGCGTGGACGAACCAGCTGCTGGCCTCCTTCGGGCGCCGTCTGCCGCTCGAGGTGACGCGCGAGCAGGTCACCTACTTCGCCTGTCCCGACCCGGCCGCGTTCGCGCCCGACCGGTTCCCCGTCTGGATCTGGATGGACGACCCGTCGTTCTACGGGTTCCCGACCTACGGCGAGGCCGGGCCGAAGGCCGCGCAGGACTGCGGCGGCCGGCCGGTCGACCCGGACCGGCGCACGTTCGAACGCGACGCGGTGGCGTTCGAGCGGGTGACCGGCTTCCTCGAGCGGCATCTGCCCGGCGCGCTCGGTCCACCGATCTACACGAAGACCTGCCTGTACACGCTGACACCGGAACGGGACTTCGTGGTCGACCGGTTGCCCGACCAGCCGGGCGTCGTCGTCGCCCTGGGGGCCGGTCACGGGTTCAAGTTCGCGTCGGTCCTCGGCCGGATCACGGCCGAGCTGGCGACCGATGGCGCGACCCCGTCGGCTCTCGAGATCGAGGCCTTCCGGATCGACCGGCCGATCCTGCTCGAAGCGGCCCCGGCGACGTCGTGGATGGTCTGATCGCGCGCCGACGCGCCGTGCGAACCCCGCCTTGCAAGCCACGACGGCGTGTGCCAACGTACCGCCCACTCAACGGGGAACCAAGGCCGGAGGTCCGAGGAGGATGCGGACCCCGCCAGAGGAGGGACTCGATGCGACCGACTGTGCGCGCTCGATTGATCCGGCTCGTTGGTGCAGGCGTCCTCACCGGTTCCCTGCTGCTTCCCGCGGCGGCCTCCGTGTCGGCGGCCGACCCGGTGGTGATCCGGGTCGGGACGACCCAGGACGTGGATGCCTCGAATCCCTACCAGACGGCGCTCGTGTCGGGCTACGAGGCGTTCCAGCTCACCTACAACCTCCTCGTCGACTTCGGGGCGAACCTGGAACCGGTCCCGGGCTACGCCGACTCCTGGGAACGCGCCGCCGACCGGGTCACGTTCCACATCCGGACCGGGATGAAATGGTCGGACGGCGAGCCGGCGACCTCCGCCGACGCCTGCTTCAGCTGGCAGCTGGCGCTCGACGCCATCAAGGACGACTCGAACATCGGGCTCGGCTACCTCGACCCGAACCTCAAGGACGCCGGGGTCACCAAGATCGAGTGTCCCGACGACCAGACCCTGATCGCCTACACGACCGACCAGTCCGACCGGATCTTCCAGGTCTACCTGCCGATCATCCCGAAGCACATCTGGGGCAAGTACGACTACAAGACGATCGCGGACCAGAAGTTCGACGCGCCGCTCGTCGGGACCGGGCCCTACACCCTGGCCGAATGGAAGACCGGCCAGTTCATGCGCTTCGTGCGCAACCCCAATTACTGGGGGCAGCAGGGCTTCGCGGATGAAGTCGTCCTGCAGATCTTCAGCAGCTCGGACACGATGGTCCAGGCCCTCAAGTCCGGCGATCTCGACTACGCCCATGGCGTGAACGCGGACCAGCTGAAGTCGCTCCAGACCGAGCCCAACATCAAGACGGTCGTCGGGTCGGCCAACGGCTGGACGCAGCTCGCGTTCAACACCTACGGCACCGGGACCGGCAAGACGATCAAGGGCGGTGGCCCATCGACCCAGGCGCTGCTCGATCCGGCGTTCCGCGACGCCCTCGGCTACGCCGTCGACAAGAAGACGCTCGTCGACCGCGTGCTCGGCGGGTTCGGCGATCAGGGCAGCACGATCGTCCCGCCGGTCCTCGGCCAGTGGCATGTCGACCCGGACAAGCCGCGGACGTTCGACATCGAGCTCGCCAAGCAGAAACTCGATGCGGCCGGCTACAAGCTCGACGGGAGCGGCAACCGGCTCGACAAGGAAGGCAAGCCGATCACCCTCCGGATGTACATGCCGGATTCGGACGAGAGCTACCCGAAGGCGGCCCAGTTCATCAAGGACTGGTACGGCCAGCTCGGGGTCAAGGTCCAGACCAAGGTCCTCGACAGCGCGACGCTGACCGACCTGCTGCTGCCGCCCGAAGCCGGCGGGAGCGGCAACCTCGCCAAGTACGACATCGAGCTGTGGGGCTGGTCCGGCAACCCGGACCCGAACGCGCTGCTCCAGATCTTCCGCTGTGACGAGATCGGCAACACGTCCGACAGCAACTACTGCAACCCGGACTACGACAAGCTCTACGATCAGGAGTCGAAGCTGTCGGGCGACGCCCGCAAGACGATCCTCGCGCAGATGCAGAACCTGATCTACGACCAGGCGCCGTACGACGTGCTGTACTACGACGCCAACCTCGAGGCGTATCGGACGGATCGGTTCGCCGGCTGGCGGAACACGCCCGGCAACGGGACCCCGCTGTTCACCTACGGCACGCTCGACTACACGTTGCTGACGGACG
>JACQEF010000291.1 GCA_016200745.1 Chloroflexota bacterium
GGCGCCGCACATGGCGGCCGATCCGTGCGTTGCCGCCTTTGGGCGCGCGCTCACGCCCCCCGAGGTGCGCTCGTGCGCGTCCGCGGCGGCGCCTTCGGCTGGACTCTCCATGAGCGGCCCGACCGGGTTCCGGTGACGGTCGTCGTCCTCCTCGGTGCTCCGGGAGCCGGGAAGGGGACGCAGGCACCGATCCTGGCGGAGCATCTAGGGGTCCCGATCCTCGCGTCCGGCGACCTGTTGCGCGCCGCCGTCGCGGCGGGCACACCGCTCGGGCGGGCCGCCGACCGGTACATGAGCCGCGGACAGCTCGTGCCCGACGACACGATCGTGGACATCTTCCTCGAGCGGCTCGCAGCCGCCGACGCGGGGAGCGGCGCCGTACTGGACGGATTCCCGCGGACCCGCGGGCAGGCAGAGGCCCTCGACCGGGCCCTGGCGCCGCGCGGCACCCGGGTGAATCTCGCCCTGTACATCGATGTCCCCACCGACGACCTCGTCGCCCGGATGGCGAGCCGCCGGATCTGCACCGCCAACGGTCACGTCTACAACGTCGCGTCGAACCCGCCGGCGGTCGCGGGCACCTGCGACCTCGACGGCTACCCGCTGGTCCAGCGTGCCGACGACAGCGAGGAGACGGTCCGGGCCCGCATGGCCCAGCAGATCCCGCCCCTGCTCGACGTCGTCGACCACTACCGGAAGACCGGCGTGCTCCGCGCGATCGACGGGCTGCGCCCGATCCACGAGGTGACGTCCCGCCTGCTCGTGGAGCTCACCCACGGCCAGGTCGGCGCGGCCTGATGGTGACCCGCAAGTCCCGCTCGGAGATCGAGCGGATGCGTCGAGCCGGCCGGGTCGTGGCCGAGGTGCTCGACCTGATCGAGGCGGAGCTCCGGCCCGGCGTCTCGACGGCCGAGCTGGACGCCATCGCCGAGGCCCACATCCGGTCGGCCGGGGCGGTCCCCTCGTTCAAGGGCTACCCGGGGATCAACCCGAGCCGCCCGTTCCCGGCCAGCGTGTGCATCTCGATCGACAATGAGATCGTCCACGGGATCCCGGGCGACCGGAGCCTCCGCGAGGGCCAGATCGTGTCGGTCGATGCCGGCGCGATCGTGGACGGCTGGCACGGCGACGGCGCCCGCACCTTCTACATCGGCGACGCGCCGCCCCGGGTGCGCCAGCTGATCGACCTGACCCGCGACGCGATGCTCGCCGGCATCGCCGCCGCCGTGCCCGGCAACCGCGTCGAGGACATCTCGGCGGCGGTCCAGGACGTCGCCACCGCGGCCGGGCTCGGGGTCATCCGGCAGTTCGTCGGCCACGGGATCGGGACCGCGATGCACGAGGAGCCACAGGTCCCCAATTACCGCACCGGGCGAGCCGGGCGCAAGCTCGAGCCGGGCATCTGCCTGGCGATCGAGCCGATGTTCACGCTCGGCGGCCACGACACGCGGATCCTGCCCGACGACTGGACGGTCGTCACCGCGGATGGCTCGCTGGCGGCCCATTTCGAGCATTCGATCGCGGTCACCGCCGACGGGCCGCAGATCCTGACCCTGGCATGAACCGCCGGTTGCCTCGATCAGGCATGTTTGATACGCTACGCGTTCGTGTGTCGGCCCGCTCGGGCCGACACTGCGCGTGAGAAAGGGAAGCACGTAGACCTGTGGCCAAACGCGACGCGATCGAGGTAGAGGGAACGGTCGTCGAACCCCTGCCCAACACCATGTTCGCGGTCGAACTGGAGAATGGCCACCGGGTGCTCGCCCATATCAGCGGCAAGCTCCGGATGAATTTCATCCGCATCCTGCCCGGCGATCGGGTCCGCGTCGAGTTGTCCCCGTATGACTTGACCCGTGGCCGGATCACCTACCGTCTCAAGTAAGTCGAGGATCCGTTGAAAGTCAGAGCTTCCGTCAAGGCCCGCTGCGACAACTGCAAGGTCATTCGTCGCCACGGCACCGTGATGGTCATCTGCACCAACCCGAAGCACAAGCAGCGGCAGGGGTAACCGATGGCCCGTATCGCCGGCGTCGACATTCCTCGCGAGAAGCGTGTCGAGGTCAGTCTCACCTACGTCTTCGGGATCGGTTTGCCGACCAGCCAGAAGATCCTCGCCCAGACCAACATCAACCCGGACACGCGGGTGCGGGATCTCACCGAGGAGCAGGTCAATCGGCTCCGCGAGCTGATCGACCGCCGCTACAAGGTCGAGGGCGACCTGCGGCGCGAGGTCGCGCTCAACGTCAAGCGTCTCATCGAGATCGGCTCGTACCGCGGCCTGCGCCATCGGCGCAACCTGCCGGTCCGAGGTCAGCGAACCAAGACCAATGCTCGCCAGCGGCGCGGACCGAAGAAGACGGTCGGCGTCAGGCGCAAGAAGTGACGAGGGACTGACCAGGCATGGCGGAACGCAAGCGCGCGGTCAAGGTTCGTCGCCGGGAGAAGAAGAACGTGCCCCAGGGTCACGTCCACATCCAGGCGACGTTCAACAACACGATCATCACGATCACGGATCTCAACGGCGCGGTCATCAGCTGGGGCTCTGCCGGCGTCGCCGGGTTCAAGGGCTCGCGCAAGAGCACGCCCTATGCGGCGGCCCTGTCCGCCGAGGGTGCGGCCAAGCGCGCGATGGAGCACGGCATGCGCCAGGTCGAGGTCTACGTGAAGGGTCCGGGCGCCGGTCGCGAGCAGGCCGTCCGGTCGCTCCAGGCCGCCGGGCTCGAGGTCAGCGCCATCACCGACGTCACCCCTATCCCGCATAACGGCTGCCGCCCGCCCAAGCGGCGTCGCGTCTAGAGCCGCGAGGACCCATGGCCCGTTACACCGAATCCGTCTGCCGTCTCTGCCGCCGCGAGGGAGCCAAGCTCTTCCTCAAGGGGACGCGCTGCTACACCAAGAAGTGCGCCTTCGAGCGACGTCCCACGCCGCCCGGACAGCACGGCGTCCGCCGCCGCAAGGTCGGCGACTTCGGGCTCCAGCTGCGCGAGAAGCAGAAGGTCCGCCGGACGTACGGGGTGCTCGAGCGCCAGTTCCACAACTACTTCGTGGACGCGTCGAGCCGGCCCGGGGTCACCGGGGAGAACCTCCTCCGCTCGCTCGAGCTGCGCCTCGACAACGTGGTCTACCGGATGGGCATCGCCACGTCGCGCGCCCAGGCGCGCCATTTCGTCGCGCACGGGCACTTCAGCGTCAACGGCCGGCCGACCAACGTGTCGTCGTACCAGCTCAAGCCCGGCGACCGGATCGAGGTCCGCGAGACGCACCGCGCTCGCGAGCCGTTCAAGGTGGCCAAGGAGATGCTCCGCTCCCACCAGGCGCCGGAATGGCTGTCCGTGGATGCTGCCAACCTTGCCGGAGCGATCGTCGCACCGCCAACCCGCGACCAGATGCCGCTCGACCTCAACGAGCAGCTCGTGGTCGAGTACTACTCGAGGTAACCCGCCCACATGATCGAACTCGAGACTCCGCAGATCGAGCCCGTCGAGGAGGCTGGCACGTACGCCAAGTACGAGGCCGGA
>JACQEF010000031.1 GCA_016200745.1 Chloroflexota bacterium
ATTGCCGCCGAGCTCGAGCACGACCTTCTTCTTGCCGGCTCGCTCCTTCATCCGCCAGCCGACCGACGGCGAGCCGGTGAAGGTCAGCAGCTTGAACCGCTCGTCGGCCACCATTCGGTCGCCCAGCTCGCGGGTCATCGGCAGGATCGAGACCGAGCCGGCCGGAACGCCCGCCGCCTCGATGATCTCGGCGACGGCCAGCATCGTGAGCGGATCCTTGGACGGCGGCTTGAGGACGATCGGGTTGCCCGAGGCGATCGCGGGAGCGATCTTGTGGGCGGCCAGGTTGAGCGGGAAGTTGAACGGGCTGATGGCGGCGATCGGGCCGATCGGGAATCGTCGCGTGATCCCGACCCGGTCCTTCGAGCTCGGCAGGAGATCGAGCGGGATGACCTCGCCGGTGATCCGCTCGGCCTCCTCGCCGCCGAGCCGGAAGGTGAGGCTCGCCCGGTCGACCTCGACCAGGGCGTCACGAATCGGCTTGCCGGCCTCGGTGGCGATCAGCCGGCCGAGCTCCTCGCGCCGATCGCGGATCCCGGCGCTGATCTCGCGCAGGATCCGGCCGCGCTCGTAGGCCGGCAGCTTGCGGGTCACCTCGAACGCCGCGACCGCAGCCTCCACGGCCTCGTCGTACTGTGCCTCGGTCGCGTTGTAAGTGGCGCCGGCCGGCGTGGCCGGGACGGACGGGTTGTCGACCACGAGGAGGTCCGGCGAGTCGACCCAGCGACCGGCGAGGAAGATCGGATGCGGCTTCGTGGCGCTGACGACGGTCATCTGGCACGGTCTCCTATGGGGTAGGTTGCATCGTACAACCGGCCAGTCTGACATCCTGAGCAAGGAGGACCCGAGATGACACGTGGTGTCGACCTGCGCGACGTGTTGCGTGTCGACCCCGGGCGTTCCGCACGCCTGGGGCGTCTGGACCCGGGTCGGACCTTCGGTCACGACCGAGCGTCGGCCGAGCTCGCGACCCAGGCCAACCTCGTTCGGCTGGGCGACCTCCAGGATCGACTCTGGGCCGAGTCCCGGCGGGCAGTGCTGGTCGTTCTACAGGGGATCGACGCCGCCGGCAAGGACGGCACCATCAACAAGGTGATGGAAGCGTTCAACCCGCAGGGCTGCCCGGTCACGTCGTTCAAGGTCCCCTCGACCGAAGAGCTCGCCCACGACTTCCTCTGGCGCGTCCACCAGCATGCGCCCAGGAAGGGTGAGATCGGGATCTTCAATCGCTCGCACTACGAGGACGTGCTGGTGGTCCGAGTCCACGGGATCGTCCCAAAACGGGTCTGGTCGAAGCGGTACGGCGAGATCAATGACTTCGAGCGGATGCTGGCGGCGAGTGGGACGACGATCGTGAAGTTCTTCCTCCAGATCGATCGCGACGAGCAGCGGCAGCGGTTCCAGGCTCGCTACGACGACCCGACCAGGCGCTGGAAGTTCTCGATGGGCGACCTCGACGAGCGCAAGCTGTGGGACGACTACCAGCGGGCGTTCGAGGACGCCCTGACGAAGACGTCGACCCCGTGGGCGCCCTGGTACGTCGTTCCCGCCAACCACAAGTGGTTCCGCGACCTGGCGGTCTCATCGGTCCTTGCCCGGACCCTGGACGACCTGCGGCCGGCCTACCCGCCGGAGCCCGACCTGCCGGCCCATCTGGTCATCGAATAGGCGAGAGGGCGGCGCGAACGCCGCCCTCTCGCAGATCTCCGGAGGAGGTCGCGGGCTACGGGGCCGGGGCTCCGAAGATGTCCTGGTCGAGACCGCCATCGTGCGGGCAGGTGTCGCCGCTCCAGCCGCTCGCGGCGTCGAACGTGCGGCACTGCCTGACGTCGGCGGCGTCGTTGTCCTCCGCGCTGGCCTCCCGGGGATCGGGGCCGGCGACGGCGTTGCGCCAATCCGTCCAGACACCGAACGCGGTGGACCCATGGGACGTGACCCACAGGTAGTCACCGGCGAACGGCACGGCCCGGTTGGCGAACTGCTCGTAGTTGGGGTTGCTGCTGACCGAGGTCATGCGCACCTGGCCCGTCCAGGTGGCGCCATTGTCGGCCGAGGTGGCGCCCCAGACGTCGAGCGACGGACCGGTGGCGCCGTTGGCGTCGTTGCCGATCGGTCGCTTGGCTGAATAGTTGGGGTCGAGCCGGCTGTCCCACCAGACTGCGTGGAGAACACCTCCTCCGCCGGCCGAGATGTCCGGGAACAACTGGTGGCCGGCCGTCTGGCTGTCGATCAGCGCCGGTGCCGTCGTCCCGCCACTGGCCCCGTCATAGCGGAGGAAGTAGACGCCCGATTGGCTGCCAACCCCGGTATCGATCGAGCCGTACGTGGTGCCCGTGTCGACCTGGGTGCCCGGCTTGCTCGGGTCGTAGACGATGTAGATCCACTCGTGCGCCGCGTCGGCGTCATAGGGGATGAACGTCTGGATGGTCTTCGCCGGCCCGAACGTCGCGCCGCAGTCCGTCGACTTGACGATGTCGATGGCGGACTGCTGGCCGTTCTTCCGTGCGAACTGGCGGAACGTCACGTAGACGTGGCCGTTGGCCGTCACCGAGATGTCCGGGAACTGCACGTCCTGCGCGACCTGGCTGACGCTCTGCGGCTTGGACCAGCTCGCCCCGTGGTCGGTCGACCGCGCGACATAGATGTTGTTGGTGCCGTTGCCGGTGAACCGCGACCAGGCGAAATAGACGTTGCCGTCACAGGCGCCGCCGGTCCGGTCGACCTCGATCGAGGTCTTGTCGTTGAACACGCCGAGCAGGTTCGGCGCTGACGAACCCTTGTTCACGACCTCGCTGCGGACGAAGGCCTTGCCGTCGTCGGCCGTGGTGAAGCCCGGATCGCCCGGGTTCTTCGGGTTGTTGAACACGGCGACCCAAACGTCGCCGAACGTCTTCTTCGTCCCCGACGGGTCGTCCGAGGACTCGGAGCCCATGAACACGCGGCCGTGGTTGTCCCAGGCGATCACCGGGTCGCCGGCGCTCGCGGTCCGGACGTGCGCGTTGGCGGCGTACGGGGAGTGGTCGTCCGGGTAGCCCGGGACCAGTGAGCTCTGGAAGCTGGTTCCGCCGTTCTCGCTGCGGTAGTAGCCGAGCCAGATCGGGCCGACCGGCGAGGGCGCCGGGTCTCCGGGCGGCTGGTAGACGCCGCAATAGTCGTTCGAACTGCCGATCAGGACGTTCGGGTCGCGCGGGTCGTATTCCACCGCCGGCTCGTTCTGGCGGCCGCGGGCGACCGCGCATTCGTCGAGCGTGTTGTCCGTGTACGGGTTGCCGGTTGCCAGCGTGTATGCGCTGATGTAGCCGCCACCCACGTCGTTGCTGAGGCGCACGTCGCCCGCCGCCAGCGTCCCGCCAATGACCGCGAGCGAGGCGAGCAAGCCTGCCGCGGCAGCGAGGGTTCGTCGTGACCGTCGGGGTATCACCGATTCGTCCTCCGCTCGGTCCCCCGGCGCAGGCCGGGGAGTCTAGCTCAGGCTGTCGATCCCGGCGTTGCGCGACGCGCCAGCCGGTGTCGGCGGCGCCTCACCGCGCCGTCAGATCACCGTCGGTTCGAACAGCTCGAGCAACCACTCGCCCACGGCCCCGGCGTAGTCCCCGTGGGCTTCCGGCGGGACTCCGCTGAGTGCGCGTTCCCACGCGAAGGCCCGTCCAACGGCCCCCACGCGCAGCGCGGTCCGAACGGTTTCGTTGAGCGCCGGCCGCGGTTGGTCGGTGGTCCAAGGTTCGAGGTAGGCGTCGCGCAACCGCGTCAGTTCCGAACGGCCGAGCGTCGCATCACGGCTGGCGATGCTGCGCAGCGTCGCCAGCAACGTCCCGAACGGGTGCGCGACGACCGCGTCGCCCCAGTCGAAGATGCGGTCCCGATCCGCGGCGCCGTCACCGGCCGGCCCGCTGAACACGTTGCCGTCGTGGAGGTCGTCGTGCTGCAGGCTCGGCGCGATCCCGCTGCTCGCCAGCTCGGCGCACCAGCGCGAGTAGTCGGGCAGCAACGCGCGAAGCCGGCCCCGGTCGGACTCGGCCAGGCCGGCCACGGGCTCATCGACGAGCCTGGCGAACAGGCCGGGCATCGACCCCGGGCGGAGGTCCGGCACCCCGAGCTCGACGAGCTCCCCGGCCCTCCGCGCGAGCCCACGCTGCACCTCGGCATACGCGGGCAGCACCCGCCGCCATTCGGCGACGCCGGCCGCGCCCGCAAGCCGGTCGCGCAGCCGAGTGCCGCCGTCCGGGAAGAGCAGCCAGCCCCGATCGGGCTCGACCGCCAGCGGCTCCAGGATCATCCGGGTACCCCAGACGGCGAGCTCCCGGAGCAGCCGCGCCTCGTAGGCCGTGCCGGGCCCGGCCGCCTTGAACCAGACGGGGCCGGTCGCCGTCGGGACGGTCAGTACAGTCGACCAGGGCCGGACGTGGGGTTGCGCCACCGCGCCGACCCGCGGCCGACCGAGACGACGGAGCTGATCGTCGACCCAGCCGAGCGCCTCCCGTCGCCAGGCGACGTCGGTCCACGCCGAGGACATCAGCCGGTCAGCGCGACTTCCCGCCGCCGAACAGCGTGCCGAAGACCCCCCGGATCAGGTCCTGCCCGACGCGGGACGTCAGGACCCGGCCCCCGGTTCGGATGGCCGAATCGATCGTCCGTTGCTGGGCCCGCTCTGCCGCGCGCTGCGCCCTCGCCTCGGCTGCCCGCTGGCGTTCGTCGGCGCGTCGCTGCGCCGCGAGCTCGCGGGCCTGGCGGGCGATCTCGCGTTGCTGTTGAGCCGGCGTCATCGTGGCCGGCCCTGTCGGGGTCGCGGGCGCAGCCGCGGGCCGCGTCGCGGCTTCGGCTGCGGCGGTCCGAGCCGCAGCGAGGCGCGCCGTGATCCGCTCGTAGGCGGAGTCGCGATCGACGGTCACGCCATACTTGGCCTGATACGGACTGGTCGCGATGCGACCCCGGAACTGGACCTCGTCGAGCGGCGCCATGAGCGAGTCGGGGGCCAGCAAGCGGGTCGCCGCGAGCGGCGTTGGTACGCCCCGGGGGGACAGGACGGTCACCAGCGCTTCACCGATGCCCAGCGACGTGATCGTCCGCTCGACGTCGTAGAAGTCGGTCGTGGGAAACGTCCGGGCGGTCTTCCGCAGCGCGTCCGCGTCCTCCGGCGTGAACGCCCGCAGGGCGTGCTGCACGCGGTTGCCGAGCTGGGCCAGGACCGGCGACGGCACGTCGGTCGGCGCCTGGGTGACGAAGTAGACGCCGACCCCCTTCGATCGGATCAGCCGCGCCGTCCGCTCGACCTGGTCCATGAGCGCCTCCGAGGCGTCGTCGAAGAGCAGGTGCGCCTCGTCGAAGAAGAAGCACAGCTTCGGCTTTGGAAGGTCGCCGGCTTCGGGCAGGCTCTCGTAGAGCTGCGCCAGCATCCAGAGCATGAAGGTGCTGAACAAGCGCGGACGGTCCATCACGTCCGACAACTCCAGGATGCTGATGATCCCCTCGCCCTCGGGCGTGGTCCGCAGCAGGTCCTCGACCTCGAATTCGGGCTCGCCGAAGAAGACGTCGGCACCCTCCTGCTCGAGCACGACCATCGAGCGCAGCAGGACGCCGACCGAGGCCGACGACATTCCCCCGTAGTCGGCCAGGATGGGCTTGCCCTCGTCGGACGACAGGAACTTGAGGGTCGCCCCGAGGTCCTTGAGATCCAGCAGCGGCAGGTCGTTGTCGTCGCAGTACTTGAAGACGAGGGCGAGGATCGACGTCTGGGTCTCGTTGAGGTCGAGCACCTTGCCCAGCAGCAGCGGACCGAACGAGTGGACCGACGCCCGGACCTGCGCGCCGAGCTTGCCCGACAGCGACAGGTACTCCACCGGGTGGCCGGCCGCCTGGAAGGTCCAGGCGAGCGAAGCGACCCGGTCCTGGAGCTTCGGGTTGGTGGCGTCGCCGGGCGCCGCCAGACCGGTCAGGTCGCCCTTGATGTCGGCCACGAAGACGGGCACGCCGGCCTTGGACAGCTGACCGGCGAGGAGCTGCAGGGTCTTGGTCTTGCCCGTGCCGGTGGCGCCCGCGATGAGCCCGTGGCGGTTGAGCATGCTCAGCGCGACCTGCACACGCGCGTCGTTGAGCGGCGCACCGTCGAGCATCGGGCTGCCGATCACGACGCCCGGCTCCGACAGCGCATAGCCGGCGATCATCGCGTCACGGAAGGCCTGGTTCATCGAACCTCCACGGACCTGCGAGGTGCCGAGAGCGGGATGGGCGAAGCGTATCATCGGGCCGGAGGCCGGCACACGCCGGCAAAGGGAGCGTGATGCGATGAACATCAGCGAAGTCGAGGGAATCGGCGCGGCGCAGGCCGCGAAACTGGCCGCGGCCGGTGTCACGACGACCGACGCGCTGCTCGATCGCGGCGCCAAGCCGTCCGGGCGGCAGGCGCTCGAAGCGGCGACCGGGATCAGCGGCAAGCTGATCCTCGAGTGGGTCAATCACGTCGACCTGATGCGCCTCAAGGGGGTCGGGTCCGAGTACTCCGACCTGCTCGAGGCCGCCGGCGTCGATTCGCCGGCCGAGCTGGCCAACCGCAATGCCGGGAACCTGGCAACGACCTTCGCTGAGGTCGTGGCCGCGCGGCCCGGGATCGTCCGCCGCACCCCGTCCGAGGGCGAGGTCGCGGGCTGGATCGCGGAGGCGAAGACCCTGCCGAAGATCGTCGAGCACTGAGGAGCCCCGACATGCTGTCCGAGTTCAAGGCCTTCCTGCTCAAGACCAACGCCCTGGCCCTGGCGATCGGCGTGATCATCGGCGGCGCACTGGGTACGGTCGTCACTTCCCTGGTCAACGACATCATCATGCCGCCGATCGGGATGGCCCTCGGTGGCGTCGACTTCAGCCAGCTCAAGATCGTGCTCAAGGACGCCGTCGGCGGCGACCCGGCGACCGAGGTGGCGATCCGCTACGGCACCTTCCTGAATGCGATCATCGCGTTCATCGTGATCGCGTTCGTGGTCTGGCAGATCTCCCGGATGTTCATCAAGGAGCCGCCGCCCGCGGCCGCCAAGACCTGCCCGTTCTGCAAGGAGGCCAACGCCGTCGACGCGTCCAAGTGCCGGGCCTGCGCGAGCGCCATCTGAGCGAGGCCTGACGCCGGCGCCGGACGGTCAGCCCTCGGCGGCCCTGGGGTAGCAGCCGAGGACGCGGGTCATCGTGGTGACGGCCCGGAGCGCGTCGAGCGCGGCCTGTGTCTCCGGCCTCGCCGTGTCGGCGTCGAGATCGACCCAGAAGACGTACTCCCAGGCTCGCTCGCGGCTCGGCCGGGACTCGAGCTTGCTCATGTTCAGGCCGTGGTCGGCGAACACGCGCAGGACCGCGAGCAGCGTGCCCGGCTCGTTTCGTACCGCCAGCACCAGCGTGGTCCGTCGATCGGCCGATGGTCCCGCGCCCACCGTGGGCGGGACCTGGGCCCCGGGCCGGGCCAGGACCGCGAACCGCGTGCGGTTGCCGGCCAGGTCGCCGATCTCGTCGGCCAGGACCTCGAGCCCGAACAGCACCGCGGCCCTCGGCGACAGGACCGCCGCCGCGGCGCGCTCGCCGCGATCGGCGATCGACTTGCCCGCCCCCGCGGTGTTGTAGGTCGTAAGCAGCTGCCAGGGCCTGGTGCGCAGGAACGACTCGGCCTGGCCCAGGGCCTGGATGTGCGAATAGACCCGCTCGATCTCCTCGATCCGCTGCCCAGGCAGCGCCGCCAGGCAGAGCCTTACCGGCACCACGACCTCGCCGACGAGCTCGAGATCGTGCTCGAGCAGGAGGTCGTAGTTCTCGCGGACCGTTCCGTTGATGACGTTCTCGATCGGGATCACCCCGGCCGCGGCCTCGCCCGAGGTCACCGCCCGGAACACGTCGCGGAAACTGCCGACGGAGCGACGGTCGACGTCGCCGTACGCGATCAAGACCGCGTCCTCGGCGAAGGCACCGGGCTCGCCGGCATAGGCGATCGGCAGCTGGCTGGTCATCGCCGCGGAGTCTAGCGGGCCACCAACCCTTCGCGGCGCGGCCGGCGGTCGATCCGGCCGGCCCGGGTCAGCGTTCGAACCAGGCGACCGTGTCGTGCTGGCCCTCGCCCTCGTCGAGGTCCGCGCGCTGCTCGCGGGCCCTGCCGGCGGAAACGGCCACGCGCCGGCGGTTGCCGGCCGCCTCGGCCGCGCCGGACCAGTGGGCCTCGGCGAGCATCGCGTTGATCGCCTTGATGTAGGCCTCGATCGACGCGGCGATGATGCTGGGATCGCGGGCCTCGCCGCCGTACTCCCCGGTCCCCCGATCGCCGGCGCTCTCCGGCGGCGCGACCCGGACCGTCACGCTTCCGATCGTGTCGGACCCTTCGCCCAGGGCGTGCACGTCGAAGGCCAGCAGCCGAGGATGTCCGCCGAGCACGTCGGTGAGCGCCTTGTCGATCGCGCGGTAGAGCGCGTCGATGGCGCCGTTCCCGGTCGCCGACGCGCGCCATTCGTGATCGCCGGAGGTAATGACCACCGCGCCCCGGCTCCTGACGTTGCTGCCGGACGTGACGGTCCAGCGGGCCAGGAGGAGAGTCGCCTCGGCGGCCTTGGGCGCGGCGGTCATGTGGGTTACCTCCGTGGCGTGGCGGTCGCGCCGTGCGCCGCCGGCGACGCCGGCGCGTCGGCGGCGGCCGGTCGGACCGTCGTGAAATGGCGTTCGTCGCGCCGGCGCAGCTCCGAGCCCGACTTCCAGATCGCGAACTCGAGCGAGTCGGCGAGCGCCGCCGCAGAGGCGGCGATGATGTTCGTATCGCTGCCCATCGTCGACCAGGTCCGCGTCCCGTCCATCGAATCGATGATCACCCGGGTCCGGGCGGCGGTCGCCGCGACGCCGTCGAGGATCCGGACCTTGTAGTCGACCAGCCGGACGTCGTCCAGCCCCGGGTAGAACGCCCGGAGCGCCTTGCGGAGCGCGGCGTCGAGGGCGTTGACCGGCCCGTTGCCGTCGCCCGCGGTGTGCAGGATCTCGCCGTCGACCTCGACCTTGACGGTCGCCTCGGCCAGCAGTTCGCGACCGTCGCGCTGCTCGACCAGGCAGGTGTAGTCGACGATCCGGAACGGAGCGGCGTAGTCGGCCGAATGCCGCCGGATGAGGAGCTCGAAGCTGGCCTCCGCCCCTTCGAAGGCGAGGCCGTCGGCCTCGAGCTGCTTGATCAGGCGGGAGAGCTCGCGCGGGTCGACGACGCCCGCGAGCTCGTGGCCCAGCTGCTCGGCGCGGATCGAGATGTTGGCGCGCCCGCCGAGCTCGGATACGACGAGACGGCCGGCATTGCCGACGGCGGCCGGGTCGATGTGCTGGTAGCTCCGTTCGACCTTGGCGACCGCGGCCCCGTGGACGCCGCCCTTGTGGGCGAAGGCCGACCGGCCGACGTACGGCTGGTAGTCGTTCGGCGTGACGTTGGCGATCTCGGCGATCGAGCGCGACAGGTCGGTCAGGCCGGCCAGCTGCCCGCCGCCGGCCGGGACGAGCGGATGCGGCGTCTTGAGCGCGAGATTCGCAAGGACGCTGACCATGTTGGCGTTGCCCGCGCGCTCGCCGTAGCCGTTGATCGTGGCCTGGACGTGACGGACGCCGGCGGCCACGGCCGCCAGCGAGTTGGCCACGGCGAGCTCGGCGTCGTTGTGGGTGTGGATCCCCCAGGTGACCGCTGGCGCATCCGGATCCTCCTCGAGCGTGGCGCGGACGTCGAGGACGATCCTCGTCAGCTCGTCGGTCAGGGTGCCGCCATTGGTGTCGCACAGGACGAGCGTGCGGGCGCCGGCCTGGCGGGCGACCCGCAGGGTCTGGAGCGCGTAGTCGCGGTCGGCCCGGTAGCCGTCGAAGAAGTGCTCGGCATCGTAGATCGCCTCGCGACCGTGATCGGCGATGAACCCGACCGAGTCGGCGATCATGTCGAGGTTCTCGGCCGGCGTGGCGCCCAGCACCTCGGTCACGTGGAGCAGCCAGCTCTTGCCGAAGATCGTCACCACCGGCGTCTCGGCGGCGACCAGCTCGCGCAGGTTCGGGTCGTCGGCGGGCTTGTTCGAGCGATGTCGGGTGGACCCGAACGCGGCGAGCCGCGCCCGCTCCCAGCGCATCGTCCTGGCGGTCGCGAAGAACTCGATGTCCTTTGGGTTGGAGCCCGGCCAGCCGCCCTCGATGAACGGCATCCCGAACTCGTCGAGCATGCGCGCGATCCGCAGCTTGTCGGCGAGCGAGAGGGTGATGTTCTCGCCCTGCGTCCCGTCGCGCAGGGTGGTGTCGTAGAGGATGACCGGCGCGTCGACGGCCGCCGGCGCGGTCATGCCGGGACCCCCTCGGGAGCGCCGGCGACCAGGGCGGCGACCACGGCATCGGCGAAGGCGGTCGTCCCGACGACGCGGAGGCTGTCGCGCTCCCCGGCGCCGGCCAGGTCGCCCGTCCGGTAGCCGGCGCCCAGCGTGGCGGTCACCGCGGCCTCGACCGCGGTGGCGGCGTCCGTGCGGCCGAGCGACAGCCGCAGGAGCATCGCCGAGGACAGGATGGTGCCGATGGGGTTCGCCCGATCCTGGCCGGCGATGTCCGGCGCCGAGCCATGGATCGGCTCGTACAACCCGAACGTGCCGTGCGCCGTCTTCCGCTCACCGAGCGACGCGGACGGGAGCATCCCGAGCGAGCCGGCCAGGACGCCGGCCTCGTCGGACAGGATGTCGCCGAACAGGTTCTCGGTAACCAGGACATCGAACCAGGCCGGCTGCTTGATCAGCAGCATCGCGCACGAGTCGACGAGCTGATGGCCGACCTCCACGTCCGGGTACTCCGGCCGGAGCTCCTCGACCACGGTCCGCCAGAGGCGCGAGGTCGCCAGGACGTTGGCCTTGTCGACGCTGGTGAGCCGCCCGCGACGGCCGCGAGCCAGCTCGAACGCGAGCCGGACGACGCGCCGGATCTCGGGTTCCGAGTACGGGAGCTGGTCGGACGCGTGGCGTTCCCCGACCGGCCCGGTGGCCTCGACGCGGTCGCCGAAGTAGAGGCCGCCCGTCAGCTCGCGGACGATCAGCAGGTCGACGCCCTCGAGCAACTCGGGCCGGACCGGCGCCGCCGAGGCCGCGATCAGCGGATTGACCGCCACCGGGCGCAGGTTGGCGAACAGCCCGAGCGTGCCGCGCAGCTTGAACAGCGCCTGCTCCGGACGGACCGGCGACGTCGGGTTGTCCCAGCGCGGGCCGCCGACGGCGCCCAGCAGGATCGCGTCGGCGGCGCCGCAGGCCGCGACGTCCTCGTCGCGGATGGCCACCCCGTACGCGTCGATGGCGTTGCCGCCGGCGGCGTGCTCCGACCAGTCGATCGCGAAGCCGAACCGCTCGCCGGTCGCGTCCAGCACGCGGCGGGCGGCGGCCACCACCTCCGGGCCGACGCCGTCGCCCGGGATCGTGGCGATGCGGTAGCGCGGTCCGTCGGTCATGGGAGCCGCTCGCCTTCCCGCGGCGAGACGAACGCGACCTTGAGGCCGTTGATCTCCGCGCCGTGGAGCTTGTTGACGGCCACGAGGTACGCGTCGAGCGAGGCCTCGATGATGTTCGTCGACAACCCGTGGCCGGTGACGACCAGCGCGCCTGGCCCCTCGTCGGACGAGCGCCGGCAGCGGACGAGGGCCTGGCCCTGGGCGTCCTCGCCGGCGCTGACCGCCTTGATCTCGTACTCGGTGAGCGTCGGGTGCCAGTGGAGGACCGGCTGCAGCGCGGCGTCGACCGCGGAGAACAGCGCGTTGACCGGCCCGTTGCCGGTCGTCTCGGCCGTGCGCTCCTGGCCGTCGACGGTGAGGCTGACCGTGCCGGTAGCGTTGCCGCCGCGCGACGAGGTCACGCTCCAGCCGATCAGCGCCACCGACGCGGGCACCTCCGACGAGCGGTGCTCGACCAGCGCGAGCAGGTCGTTGTCGGTGACCTCCTTCTTGGCGTCGGCGAGGGCGACCGCCTGGCGGTACACCTCGTCCAGCGCTTCGCCCTCGAGCAGGTGGCCGAGCTCCTTGAGCTTGCCCTGGAGCCCGCGCCGGCCGGACAGCTTGCCGATCGTCAGCTGGCTGCCGGTCAGCCCCACCGACTGCGGGGTCATGATCTCGTAGGTCAGCGGGTTCTTGATCACGCCATCCTGGTGGATCCCCGACTCGTGCGCGAAGGCGTTGCCGCCGACGATCGCCTTGTTCGGCTGGACGGCGAACCCGGTCAGGTAGCTGACCAGGCGGCTGGCCGCCGTGAGCTGCTCTGTGGCCACGCCCGAGATGAGCTCCGGGAACTGCGTCGGCCGGGTGCGGAGCGCCATCACGACCTCTTCGAGCGAGGCGTTGCCGGCCCGCTCGCCGAGCCCGTTGATGGTCACCTCGACCTGCCGGGCGCCGGCCTGGACGGCGGCCATCGTGTTGGCCGTGGCGAGGCCCAGGTCGTTGTGGCAGTGGACGCTGACCGTGGCGTGCGAGCCGACCAGGTCCACGACTCGCCTGACGAGGACCCCGAACTCGGCCGGAATCGCGTAGCCGACGGTGTCCGGGATGTTGACCGTGGACGCGCCCGCGTCGACGACCGCCTCGTAGACCTGCATCAGGAAGTCCGGGTCGGTCCGCGACGCGTCCTCGGCGGAGAACTCGATCTCGGCGTCCCGCCCGAGCTGCTCCCGGCCGTGGCGGACCCAGCGGACCGCCTCGGCAAGCGCGGTGTCGCGATCGATCCGCAGCTTGTGCTTGAGGTGGATGTCGCTGGTCGCGATGAACACGTGGAGGTGCGGCCGCTCGGCGACCTTGATCGCCTCGATCGCGCGCTGCGGGTCGCCGTCCTTGCAGCGCGCCAGCGCCGCGACCGCGATCCCGCCGCGCGTCTCCTGGGCAATCCGCCGGACCGCCTCGAAGTCGCCGGGCGAGGCAGCCGGGAAGCCGGCCTCGATGACGTCGACCTTGAGCCGGGCGAGCTGGCGGGCGACCTCGAGCTTCTCGGCGGCGGTCAGGCCGGCGCCGGGCGCCTGCTCCCCGTCGCGGAGCGTGGTATCGAAGACCCGGACCGTCCCCTCCGCCACGAACGGGCCGATCGGACGGGCGATCGAGCGTGGCCGCTGGTCTACGCCACCCTTCGCCGCGCTCACCTTGCCGCTCCCGGCGTCGTGGCGGCCGCCTGGGCCTGTCCGGCCTGGACCTCGACCGGGTTGAGGAACGGCATCTGTGCGCGCAGCCGGGCGCCGACCTGCTCGATCTGGTGGTCGCGATCGGCGGCCCGCAGCCGCTCGAACTCGGCGCGGCCGGAATCGCTCTCGGCGATCCAGCGGCTGGCGAAACTGCCGTCCTGGATGTCCTTGAGCACGGCCTGCATCGTCGC
>JACQEF010000289.1 GCA_016200745.1 Chloroflexota bacterium
CGCCACGTGTCGGGTTCGTGGGCGCGCAGCCAGTTCGCCTCGCAGTCGGCGGCGAAGCCCGCGATCGTCTCGCGAAGTCCGAGGGCGCGGAAGGCCAGGCCGATCGCTCCTCCGACGGGCGGCAACCCCTCGGTCCGACGCTGGTCGAGCCAGACGATGGCCGGGCGCAGCGGCGCGCCCGCCTCATCGGTGACGACGACCGTGCCGCGTTGAGTGGTGAGCGCCAGCCCGGCGATCGCGTCGCGCCGCACGGCCGGATCGGCGAGCACGCGGCGGCAGGCCTCGCCGAGCGTCCGCCAGTACAGCTCCGGGTCCTGCTCCGCCCAACCCGGCTTCGGCGAGACATACGGCTCGATCGGGATCCGTGCCGAGGCCAGCAGCGCCCCGGCGGCATCGAACACGAGCGCCCGGACGCTCTGCGTGCCGACGTCGACTGCCAGGAGCTGCCCCTCGCCGCTCACCCCGGCCGGTCCTCGAGCAGGACGCCGCGATGCATCACGCCGTCGGGGTCGAACTCGTGGACGAGCGCTTCGATCGCGCGCATGCCGAGGGGGCCCTTCTCGGCGCCGAGGTACGGCGCGTGATCCGTTCCAACCCCGTGCTGGTGGCTGATCGTCGCGCCATGGCGGACGATGACCTCGCTCGCCGCCGACTTCAGCGTCCGCCAGCGCTCGAGAATCTCAGCCGGGTCGCCGGGCAACCGGAAGACGTAGCTCGTGTAGAGGCTCGAGCCGGTCGCGTACGGGTGCGACAGGTGGCTGAACGCGTGGACCTGCTCGCCGGCGGGCTCGAGGCCGTGCCGGAGAACCTGTGCCAGCTCGGTGGCGAGCGCCGGCAGCGTCGTCCAATCGGTCGCGGTCTCGAGCGTGTCGACGGCGTAGCCCTCATCCCAGAGCGCGTTGCGCAGGTAGGGCGCGCTGAACCGCGACCGGCTCCAGGCCGGCCCGACCCCGGGCGCCGCAACGCCGTGCGAGCCGCGAACGAGGTCGTCCACCGCGCGGACCGTGACGCCGACGACGTCCGGATGGCCGGCAAGGCCCACGATCACCAGGCAGCGTTCGGCTCCCTGGCCACGCCAGCCGAGGTACCGGCGGAGCAGGCCGCTGCCGCGACGGTCGCCCGCCAGCGCAAATGTCGTGGCCGTCTCGAGCGGTGTCGAGACGCGGGCCATGGACAGCGGCAGGCCCGATTGGCCGAGCCGGCGGGCGAGCTCCAATGCCAGGCCCCAGTCGGGGACGACGTAGGCGCTGAACCGTTCGAGGCGCGGAGTCAGGCTCGTGCGAACCGTGACCTGGGTCAGGACTCCGAGCCGGCCTTCCGATCCCAGGACCACCTGGCGCACGTCCGGTCCGGCGGCCGACGCCGGGTGCGGCGGCAGGTCGAGCGGGCCGCGCGGCGTCTCGAGGTGCCCACCGGCGAACAGCTCGTCGATCCGGCCGTACCCGTGTGCTTGCTGGCCGACCGAGCGGGCCGCCACCCATCCGCCGATGGTGGAGCCCTCGAACGACTGCGGGTAGTGGCCGAGCCTCCGCCCGCGCGACTCGAGCGCGGCCTCCACTGCCGGGCCGTAGGTCCCCGCCCCGAACGTGGCCAGCCCGCTGGTCTCGTCGAGCAGGCGGAGGCCGGCGGTCGCCGAGAGGTCGACGGTCACCGTGGGTCGATCCGAGGCCACGACGTTCACGCCCCCGACGACACTGCTCCCGCCGCCGTACGGGACGAGCGTCCAGCCGCGGGCCGCGGCCGTCGCCATGAGCGCCGCGACGGCGGCCGAATCCGCCGGACGCGCGACGGCGTCGGGCGTCGCCCCCAGGCGGCCGGAGCGAAGGGCGACCCAGTCGGGCAGGCTCTGGCCCCGGGCGTGGCGCACCCGATCGAGCGCGTCCACGATCAGGCCCCGGCCCGCGCCGCCATCCGGAGTGACCCGGGATTCGGGAACGGCGGCGACCACCTCGTGGAGCGACGCGTCCACAGGCCGCGTCGAGGGGCCCACGAGCTCGCGCAAGAGCGTCATCGCGCGGTGCGGAACGTGCTCCTCCACGGAATCGTCGCCCCAGCCGTTCCAGCGCCGCATCGCCAACCTCCGGGCATATCGTGCGCCGTGCGCGGGCCGTGCGTCGGGCCTGTCCGAGGACGGCCCTCTAGAACGGGGGCCAGGGCACCGCCGGCCAGTTCGTCGACGGGTACGGGAAGCGACACGTGGCCAGGAGCTCGTCGGTGCGGCGCGCCGTCGCCCGGACCTCGCCGCGGGAGAGGAGCTCGCGGAGCTTCGGGCCGAGGTCGCCGGCCAGCGCGTCGCGGACGCGGGCGAGGCCGTCGAGCTCGTCCGGCGAGAACGGCTCACCGCGCCAGCCCCACAGCACCGTGCGGAGCTTGGGCACCGGCGAGAAGCAGACCCCGTGGTCGACACCGTGGATCTGCCTGGCCCCCTCCACCGGCAGGATGTGCCCGCCCTTGCGATCGGTGTTGTTCATGACCGCGTCGAGCACCGCCATCCGGCGGAGGCGCGGGTCGTCGCCCACCACCATCTCGACGACGTCGACGTCCGGGTCGGCCTCGACGAACGTCTGGAGCATCCCCTCTCCGAACGGTCCGTCACGCAGGACCGTCGGCGGCACGATCCCCCAGCCGGTGGCCTCCGAGACGTGCCAGGCGGCCACCTCCCGGCGCGCCAGCGTGCCGTCGGGGAAGTCGCTCAGCGGCCGCTCGCCGAGGGTCGGCTTGTAGATCGCGTGGATCGTGATCGGCGGCTCGGGATCCGGGCAGATCCGGGTCACGGTCGCGAGCATCGCGTTGTTGGACGACCCGACGATCCGGCCGACGATCTCGATGTCGCCGTCGCGCAGGACCTCCAGGGTCGTCGCGGGGTCCAGCACGGCGATCGGGGTCGGACCGCTAGTTGACGTATCGCCCGTTCTGGCGCGGGCAGATGTGGCCCTGCGGATCCAGTGGGTTGCCGCACAGCGGGCAGGGCGGTCGCCCGGCGGCGACCACGCGGCCGGCACGGGCGACGAACGAGCGAGCCGCCTGGAGGCTGATCCGCACCCGCAGCAGGTCGGGACCGTCCTCATCTTCGTCGTCGTCTTCGTCGTGGTCGATCGCCTCGCCGTCCTCGGACTGCGCCCGGGCCTCGACCAGCACGCGCCCCGCCCCGCCGTCCCAGCCGAGCGTCAGGGACCCGGCGCGGAACGCCTCGTTGATCGGCTCGTCGAGCGGTGCGCTGTCGTCGGGGACGACCCCCTCGCCGATCGCCGCCTCGGCCACGCCGCGACGTTCGAGCTCGGCCACGAGCTCGCCGAGACGCTCGGCGAGGACCGCCACCTGGACCTTCTCCATCACCACGCTGACCACGCGTGGACCGTCGCGGGCCTGGAGGAAGAACGTGCGGTCGCCGGGCAGGCCGACGGTCCCGGCCACGAAGCGTTCGGGAGGATCGAAAAGGTACCGTCGTCGAGGCATGGCTGGACTCTATACCGAATCGCGGTGGCGACGGCGAAGCCACGGCGTCCGTTCCGGCGCGGCCGACGGGTCTGCGGCAATGATGTAGCTCGGATGCATCGCGATCAGGAGCGGTGCCGGCTCCGCGGACCCCGGGTCCATCGCCGGCTCCGTCAGGGGCACCCTGGGGCGCACCGCAGGGTGCCGATGCATCCGAGGTGCATCGTGAGGGGAGTGGGCGCCCGGGCCCCAGCGCCCAGCAGGGCCGTGAGATGGGCGGACCGCTCAGCTCACGTCGAAGGCGACGCCGTCCCAGCCGCGCGCGCCATCCGGGGCGGGCGGGGTCGCCGTCTGGGTCTGGACCAGCCCGGTGCCGTCGGTTGCGCGCACCTGGACCACGTGATGGCCAGGCGTGGCCGGCCATTCGAAGACCCACTGGACCCACGTCGCGTCCGAGATGGGGGTGGACAGCCGCGCGTCCGCCCAGACCCCGTCGACACTGACCTCGACCCTGGCGACGCCCCGGTCCGGCGCCCAGGCGATCCCCGCGATCGGGATCGTCCCGGCAGCGACCTGGCCGCCGCGTGGGGTGTCGATCCGTGACTGCGTGAGGATCGGGCCCTCCTTGGCCCAGCCGAGCGGCACCCAGTAGCCGTCGAACGCCTCGAGCGTGGTCAGCTCGAGTTCCTTGAGCCACTTGGTCGCCGAGACGTAGCCGAACAGTCCGGGCACGATCAGGCGGGCCGGGTAGCCATGCGCCGGCGGCAGTGGCTCGTCGTTCATCTTCACGGCGATCATCGGCTCGCGCGACGGATCCATCACCCAGGCCGTCGGCATGCCAGCCGTCCAGCCGTCCACCGACCGGCCGACCAGCTGCGTGGCCCCCGCCTGGACTCCGGCCAGCTCCAGGACGTCGCGCAACCGCACGCCCGTCCACTTCGCGTTGCCGACCAGCTTCCCGCCGACCTCGTTGCTGACGCAGGCGATCGTCACGTACTGCTCGAACATCGGCAGCCCGATCAGCTCGTCCCAGGTCAGCACGGTCTCGCGGTCGACCATCCCGTGGATCCGCAGGGTCCAGCCGTCCGTGCTGACGCCCGGGACGAGCAAGGACGTGTCGATCTTGTAGAAGCGATCGTTGGGCATGACGATGGGGGTCAGGCCCGGGATCGTCGGCGAGAGATCCGTGCCGGCGCCGAGCGGCGGCACGGTCTCGGACGGTGGCGGCAGCGCGGCGTCGGCCCCGGCCGGTGGGTAGCGCTGGCGATCGAGGAGTGCACGACCCGCCAGGCCGCCCACGGCGGCCGCCACGCCCACAACCGCCGCCCGCGCGAGNCTCGTGCCGGCAGCCGCGCTCGGCCGCAGGGGGGCCGCCCGCGGCAGCCAGTCGAGGATCCACAGCCCGACGCCGACCGACACGGCGGCCGCGATGGCGACCATGCCCGGGCTGGCGACCGGATCGCCCAGCGAGGCGACGAAGCCGATGACCCCGAAGGCGGCGAACCCGACGGCGCCGAGTTCGAAACGTCGACGTGCCACGACGCCCAGCCCGGCGCCGATCAGCAGCGCGATGGCCACCGTGGTCAGCTCGAGGGCGAGCTTGTCGTTCGTCCCGAACCAGGACACCACGAGGTCCTTCGCGCCCGGCGGCTGGAGGTCGATCACGACCTGCCCGACCGCAGCGACCAGCGAGGTGCCGCCGGGCAACAGCCCGGCCAGCAGCTCGGAGGCGCCGAGCGCTCCCGCGGCCGCTGCGGCACCGGCGAGCGGGGAGCGCCAGGCGGAGGTCTTCACCGGCTCATGATCCGCGACGCGTGTGACGTTCCCGTGTCAGGCGCGCATCCGCGCCCAGGTCCGTCCGTTCCGGTGTTCGACGGCGATGGGCACCTGGAAGGCCCGGCTGAGCACCTCGTCGGTCAGGACGTGGCCGAGCGGACCGCTCGCCAGGCAGGCGCCGGCACCCAGGACGAGCGCATGGGTGAAGCCCGGCGGGATCTCCTCGACATGGTGCGTGACCAGGACGATGGCCGAGGGACGCGGCTCGGCGGCCAACCGCGCGAGGTCTCGCAGGAGCGTCTCGCGGGCGCCGAGGTCGAGGCTCGCTGCCGGCTCGTCGAGGAGGAGCAGCTCGGGGTCCGGCATGAGCGCCCTCGCGATCGAGACGCGGCGCCGTTCGCCCGCCGACAGCGTCCCGAACGGATGATCGGCGACCGCTCCGATCCCCAGCCGATCGAGCAGCTCCCGGGCGCGCGCCCGGTCGGCGACGTCGAAGACGTGCCACCACGGCTCGGTGGCGGCGTAGCGGGCCGTCATCACCAGGTCGACAGGTGTCAGGTCGTCGCGCAGGTGGAGCTCGACCGCGCTTCCGGCGACCCCGATCCGTCGCCGGACCTCGCGCGAGTCCACCTTCCCGTAGCGGGCGCCGAGCACGTCGACGGTCCCGGTGGTCGGCCACAGGGTGAGGCCTACGATCGAGAGGAGGGTCGTCTTGCCCGACCCGTTCGCGCCGATCACGACCCACCGTTCGCCCTGCCCGACGCACCAGTCGAGCGGGCCCAGGATCGTGCGCCCGCCCCGCCTGATCGAGGCGCCGTGCAGGTCGACGATCGCTGGTGCGGGCTCCGTCACGAGGGGAGCGGCGAAACGTCGGCGGCCGATGGGCTGGCGGACGGCGGTGGCGTGATCTCGGGCGGTGGCGTGATCTCCGGGGACGGCGTGATCTCGGGCGGCAACGACGGCTCGGCCGACGGGCTCGCCTCCGGCGGGAGCGTCGGCGCCTCGGATGGGGTGGGGCAGGGGGCGGCGACAGGAGGCGCGCTCCCGCCCACCGAACCGGAATCGACCGGCGGCGGGATCTCGATCGACGGGATCACCCCGCTGGCGTCAGGCGACGGCAGCGGGATGCAGCTCGGCGGCGGGCTCGGCGGGGCGCAGCCCTCTCCGCCCAGCAGCGGGCCCCAGGACTTGCCGAAGGGTTGGAACCGGCCGTTGTAGAAGTAGCTCGTCCGGCTGCGATCCGACCCGCCCGCCGTCCCGGGCCCGATCTCGGCCCGGCGCAGCCAGTCCTGGTCGGCCGCCATCCAGTTACTGAAGCGGGACTCATACCCGACCTGGCTGAGGACCGCCTCACCGCACACCCCGGGCGCCAGCCGGTCCTTCGGCTCGGTCCCGGCGATGAACCACTCCTTGACGGACGGGCCGCCGGCCGTGGCCAGCAGACCGGTCCACGGGTCGATGTCGGCCTGAATCAGCCCGTCTACCGGAGCCGCGAAATCCTCGACCGGCCACTTGGCGGTGGCTTCCTGGAGGAACCCCTGCCAGACGTATGTGGACACGTCGATCGAGAACAGGGGTGCCTGGGCGGTGGAGACGAGGCTGTTGTCCGAGTTGCCATTCCAGACGCCGACCGCCAGGGCATAGGCGCCATCCGCCCGGTCCGTCTCCGTCGGCGGGGCGATGTAGCCGTACGCGTTGAGGTCCTTGGCGTCGTTGTTGGTGCCGGTCTTGAGCGTCGCCGGCCGTCGCCGGTCCGGACCGGCGACGGCGAACTTGCCCCAGAACGGGTTGATCTTGGGGTCGGTGTTGCCGCTCAGGATGTCCGTCACGATGAACGACGCCTGCGGGCTGACCACGGGCGTCCCGGCCGGGGGCGTATACGGCGTCACCACGTCCTTCCCATTGCGATCCTGGACGTTGAGGATGGTCGTGTGGCCGATGGCCCGGCCGCCGTTGGCGAGCGTGCCGTAGGCGGTCACCAGGTCGACCGGGTGGACCTCCTGGACGCCGAGGGCGAGCGCCAGGCCCGCCTGCGTCTTGTCGGTCTGGAAGGTCATCCCGAACTCCCGGGCCTTGGCGAAGACGTGATCGGGCGCGTTGACGGCCATCGCCCGGACGGCGGGGATGTTGAGCGAGAACTGGAGCGCGTTGCGGACGCGGACCGGGCCGCGTTCCAGGAGATCGGCGTCGTTCGGGGAATAGCCCCCCCCGAAGTCGGTCGACACGTCCATCAGCATGGTGGCCGCGGTCAGCGTGTGGTCGTCGATCCCGGTGACGTAGTTGAACGGCTTGAACGCAGACCCGGGCTGCCGCCAGCCCTTGCCGGCGACGTCGTACTGGGGCTGGAACTCCGGCCGGGTCGAGGTCGAGTAGTAGCTGGCGCTGCCGACGTATGCCACCAGCTCGCCGGTCTGATAGTCGTAGGCGACCAGCGCCCCGTTCCGGAGCGTCTTGCTTCGCAGGTTCGCCATCCACGGTTCGAGCTTGTCGAACCCGAGCGCCTTGGCGGCCGCCGCCGGGTCCTTGCTGTGGGGCACGATCGCGGCCGCGCGAACCCACTTCTCCGCGATCTTCTGGAGTCGGACGTCGAGGGTGGTGATGACCCGTAGCCCGCCCGCGTCGAGCGCCTCGCATGACGGCTGGTCGCCGCACAGCCTCTGGGTCAGCTCGTCGCGGACCGCCCAGACGAAGTGCGGCGCGATCCAGTGCGGCGTGGCCTGGCTGGCCAGCATGACCGGCTCTTGCTGCGCAGCGGCGAAATCGGCGGCCGTGTACGTGCTGCCCGACATCGGCGTCCGGCCGGAGGCCAGCAGGCCGAGGATGGCGTTCCGGCGGGCGACGATCACCGAGTCGTCCGGCACCACGAGCCGGCTCTTGTTGGCGGGACAGTCGGCCCCCTCGGCGATCGAGACCGTGCACCGGTCCACGGCGTTGCGGACGAGGTCGTAGTTGGACGGCGACTTGGGCAACCCCGCCAGGATCGCCGCCTGCGCCGGATCGATCTTCGACAGGTCGATCCCGAAGTACGACTCGGCCGCCGCCTTCACGCCGTAGCTCTGGTTCCCGTAGTAGTTCTGGTTGAGGTAGGCGGTGATGATGTCCTGCTTGCCCTGCTCGCCGTAGAAGTACTGCGTGACGCGGACCGACTGGATGATCTCCTTGAGCTTGCGCTCGAGGGTCCGGTTGGGGTCCTGGACGAGCGCGGGGTCCAGCAGCCTGGCCCGGACCAGCTGCTGGGTGATCGTGGACGCGCCGCGAGCGTCCCCACGGATCGAGCCGAGCGCTGCGGACGCGATCGCCACCGGATCGAAGCCGGCGTTGTCCCAGAAGGTCTTGTCCTCGATCGCCGTCGTGGCGTCGAGCAGGATCGGCGGGATCTGGTCGAACGTGACGACATCGCGCCTGGCGCTGCCGAACCGCGCCAGCTCGATCTTGCCGGTCCGGTCGTAGATGACCGTCTCCTCCGGCAGCTGATACTGGGTGAGCTCGCTCGGCGGCCTCAGGTCGGACGCGAGTGCGACGTAGAGCCCTACCGACGCCAGCGCGCCGATGATGCCAAGCCCGGCCAGGAACGCGAAGACGATGATCGCGATCCAGCCCTGCGTCGTCGGCTGGCGCCCGGTGGTCCGGCGCGGGACGGCGGCGACGGTTCGGCGAGGCACTGGCTCCAAGGCTTGGCGGCTCCGGCTGCGGCGACGACGAACGAGAGCGGCGCTAAGGATGCCTCAAGCGGCCGCCGGATGGCGTTGCAGCCGGCGACCGGCGCCTGACAATCAGGCGATCCGCCCGGCGCCCGACGTGACCTGGACGGGCAGGATCATCGGCGTCAGGCCGGTTCGAGCTGCGTATCGTTCGCGAACGGCGTCCGCGAGCGCACCGACGGCGTCTGGCCGCACGAGGTTCACCGTGCACCCGCCGAATCCGGCCCCCGTCATCCGGGCGGCGATCACGCCCGGCACGTCGACCGCGATCTCGACCATCGCGTCGAGCTCCGGGGAGCTGACCTCGTAGTCGTCACGCAGCGAGGCGTGGCTGGCGGCGAACAGCCGGCCCACGGCGTCGAGGTCACCGGCTTCGAGCGCGGCCACGGTCGCGCCGACTCGCTCGTTCTCGCTGACGATGTGCCTCGCGCGCCGGAGATGAACCGGATCGAG
>JACQEF010000290.1 GCA_016200745.1 Chloroflexota bacterium
AGCATCACGTGCTTGACGACCGTGTAGTCCTCGACCGCGTACATGCTCTGGTCCTTGCCGTAGCCGGACTCCTTGAAGCCACCGTGCGGCATCTCGGACACGAGCATGAAGTGGTCGTTGATCCAGACGGTGCCGAACTGGATCGCCTTGGCCACCCGCATCCCGCGGCCGGCGTCGCTCGTCCAGACCGAGGCCGCCAGCCCGAAGCGGACGTCGTTCGCCCACTGGATCGCCTGGTCCTCATCGCTGAAGCGCTGGACGCTGACGACCGGCCCGAAGACCTCGTCCTGGACGATCTCGCTGCGCTGATCCGGCCCGGCGATCACGGTCGGCTCGTAGTAGGCGCCGGGCCGGTCCGGTCGATGGCCGCCGGTGACGACCTCGGCGCCGTCTCGGGCGCGCTCGACCATCCCGGCCACCTTGTCGGCCTGCGCGGCCGCGATCAGCGACCCCATCTCGATGTCGTCGCCCTCTGCGGGGTCGCCCCACTTGATGGTCTTGACCGCGCCGGCCAGGTCCGCCACGAACCGGTCGTAGATCTTCGGACCGGCGATGACCCGGCAGGCGGCCGTGCAGTCCTGGCCGCTGTTCCAGTAGCCGTAGAGCTTGATCGTCTCGATCACGGCCTCCATGTCCGCGTCGTCGAAGACGATGACCGGGGCCTTGCCGCCCAGCTCGAGGTGGAGCCGCTTGACCTTCTCGGCCGCGGTCCGCGCGATGTGCTTGCCGGTCTCGGTGTCGCCGGTCACCGAGATCATCCCGACCTTCGGATGGGCGACGAGCGAATCGCCGATCGCGGCGCCGGTCCCCGTGATGACGTTGAGCACCCCGGGCGGGAGGATCTCCGATGCGACCTCGGCGAGGACCAGCGCGGTGAGCGGCGTCCGGGCGGACGGCTTGAGGACGACCGCGTTGCCGGCCGCCAGCGCCGGCCCGATCTTCCAGCCGGCCATCATGATCGGGTAGTTCCAGGGCGCGATCGACGCGACGACGCCGACCGGCTCGCGCCGGATCATCGAGGTGTGGCCGGCCATGTACTCGTTGGCCGCCTTGCCCTCCATGACCCGGGCGGCCCCGGCGAAGAACCGCAGGTTGTCGACCGTGACCGGAACTTCGTCGATCGCCGCGGTGACCGGCTTGCCGGCGTTCCTGGACTCGAGCCGGCCGATCTCGTCGGCGCGCGCCTCGAGGCCGTCGGCCAGCTTGAGGAGCGCCAGGCTGCGTTCCTGGGGCGTGCTGTGCTGCCAGGTCTCGAAGGCGGTCGCGGCGGCCTCCACCGCCCGGTCGACGTCATCGGCCGACGACGCCGGGACCTTGGCGATGACCTTGCCGTCGGCCGGGTTCTCGACGTCGAGCGTCGCGCCTGACACGGAGTCGACCCACTGGCCGCCGATGAACTGCTGGTACGTCTTGACGCGCTCGAGGACGTCGGTCACGGGGAGCCCTCCTTGATGTCGGCCGGAAGCCAGTCGAGTGTCGGGCCATCGTACGCCGCGACAAAAGGGCGTCTCGCCCTGCGGTCAGCCCGTCGGGGCGGGCCAGGCCCTACGCGACGGGCTCGCCGGTCCGCGCGACGGGCTTGCCGGTCCGCGCGACGGGCTTGCCGGTCCGCGCCACGCGCTCGATCAGGTCGGCCGCGCGGATGGTTCCCGGATTCGCCTGCAACCGGGCGGAGATCGCCGCCAGCCGGCGCTTGAGTGCGGCGTCGGCGAGCAGCTCGTCGATCGCGTCGGTCAGCTCGTCATCGCGGAAGTCGTAGGTCGCCAAGCGGCGCCCGAACCCGGTCTCGTCGATCCGCTGGGCGTTGTCCACCTGGTCCCAGAAGAGCGGCAGCACGATCATCGGCTTGCCGTGGTGGAACGCCTCCGTGACGGTGTTGTTGCCGCCGTGCGTGATGACAAGGTCGACCTGGGGGAGGATCGCGGGCTGTGGGAGGAAACCCTCGCCGGTCTGGTTGTCGTGGAGCATGATCTGGTCGGCCAATGGCCCCTTCGAAACGATGACCCGGTGTTCCGTGGTCGCCAGCAGGTCGACCAGGCGCTGCATGAGGCCGACGTCTGCCGAGCCGAGCGAACCGAGCGACAGGTAGATCAACGCCCCGTCACGGTCGCGGAGGTGGTCGGGCAGCTGCCAGGTCGTGTCGGCCGCCCGGACGCACGAATCCAGGCGGTGCCAGGTCGGCGCGAGTGGCCGGGCGCGTGGGTAGTCGACCTCGACCGGGTAAAGGGACAGGTTGAGCCACGGCGACTCGGCGATGAAGTCGGGGCCGAGCGGGCCATATCGGAGCCCGTGGTCGCCGTGAGCGCGGCAGAACGCGTCGAAGTCGGTCCACATCGCGCGATGCGTCCGCTCGACCTCGGCCAGGAAGGCCAGCCAGTCAGCCTGGCCGTTGGCCGGGTACCCGGACGAGAAGGGCGGCACGAGCGGGTCCTTGAGCTCGGCCGGGTTGCACGACGCGATCCGGACCCACGGCCGGCCGGACGCCGCGAGCGCCGGGAAGCCGACGACGTTGTCCTCGACGATCACTGCCGGCTCGAGCTCGCCGACGATCTCGGCCAGCCGCGCGTCGACGTACTTCGCGCCGTCGATGAGCGCCTGCCACGTCTGGGCGATGAACGCCTCCAGCTGGACGATCGTCGGCTTGCGGAAGACGGGCGCCGTGTCGCGGATGAAGTCGATCCAGAACTGGCCGGGCGCCTCCTCGACCTCGGGCTTCGGGC
>JACQEF010000287.1 GCA_016200745.1 Chloroflexota bacterium
GCCGCTCCGGCGGTCCACGCGTGCGTTGTCCGCTGCGCGCGCTCGCTCACGCACCTGAGGGTGCGCTCGCTCACGTGCTCACGGCCGCCTTCGCCTGAACCGTCGGAACGGCCGCGAGGCAGTTCGCGGTCGATCCAGACTCGCGTTCGCGGGTCCGGCGACTGTAGAGTTGCGGCATGCGTTCGTCGTCGTCGCTGGTCGGGCGGGATCTGCTGAGCGTCGCCGACCTGTCGGCGGACGAGGTGCGCCGCATCTATGCGACGGCTGCGACGCTCAAGGCCGAATTCCGGGCCACGCGGCGTCACGCGGTGCTGCCGCTGCCCGGGCGGACGCTCGCGATGCTGTTCCAGAAACCCAGTCTGCGGACGCGGGTCACGTTCGAGGCCGGCATGGCCCAGCTGGGCGGCCACGCGGTCTACCTCACCAGCGACGCCGTCCTCGGTGCCAGGGAGAGCGTTCGCGACGTGGCGCGCAACCTCGAACGGGTCGTCGACGCGATCATGGTCCGCACGGGACCGCACGAGGTTGCCGTCGAGCTTGCCGCCCAGGCTGATGTCCCGGTCGTCAACGGCCTGACCCTGCGCGAGCATCCCTGCCAGGCGCTGGCCGACGTGTTCACGATCCAGGAGCGTTTCGGGCGGCTCGACGGGCTGGTCCTCGCCTTCGTCGGCGACGGCAACAACGTCTACCACTCGCTGGCGCTGCTCGGAGCGGCCCTCGGGATGGAGGTGCGGCTGGCGCACCCGCCCGGCTACGCCCCCAACGATCGGATCGTGACCCGCGCCCGCGAGCTGGCGGCAGGGTCGGGCGGACGGCTGGTGTTCGGCCATGACCCATCCGCGGTGGTCCGCGGCGCGTCGGTCGTCTACACGGACGCGTGGACGTCGATGGGCCAGGAGGCAGAAACGGAGGAACGTCGCGACGCCTTCGCCGGCTACCGGGTCGACGACGCGCTGCTCGACGCTGCAGCCCCCGACGTCGTCGCGATGCACTGCCTGCCGGCCCACCGCGGCGAGGAGATCACCTCGGCAGTCATGGACGGTCCACGCAGCCTGATCTGGGAGCAGTCAGAGAACCGGCTCCACGTCCAGAAGGGCCTGCTCGTCGAACTGCTCGGGGGAGGGGCGCCGGCGTGAGCGGCTCGATCTACGAGGGATACAAGGAGGCCCTGCGCCGCGGTCACCTGGCGGCGCTCCGCGGGCGGCCAGAGATCGCCCTGGCGGCGTACCGGGAGGCGTCCCGCATGGCGCCGGACCGCGCGCTGCCGTTCGTGGGACTGGGCGGAGTGCTCGCCCGTCTGGGACGCCACGATGACGCGCTGGCGGCCTACGCGGCGGCGCTCGGGCGCGCGCCTGGCGATGAGGGCGCCCTGCGCGGCCGAGCCGACGTCCAGGCCGAGCTCGGCCACCGGGTCGACGCGGCCGCGACGCTCGATCGCCTGGCGGCCGTCCTCGAACGACAGGGCCGGCTGGCCGAGGCCTGCGACGTCTCGCGGCGTGCGCTGGAGCTGGCCGAGTCGCGTGGACGTCGCAAGGGGTTCGCGGCCCTCGTGGCCCGGCTCCGCGAGACGTCCGGCGACCCCGCCGCCGCCGACGCGCTGGCCCGTGCGCTGAGCGTCCTCGAGGTCGATCCGTCGGTCGTGCCACGACGGACGGGCCCTCCCGACACGGAGCCGTCCACCGAGCTGCCTGAAACCCTCTCGCCGCCCGAGCCACCGCCACCGCCGCCGGATCCGGGTGCGCTCACGCTCGCGGTCGAGGCGGCGATCGATGCGGGCGACCTGGACGAGACGCGGCGGGCCACCGTCCTGGCCGTCAGCGGGCACCGTTCGCTCGGCCAGCTGCACGCCGCGATCGACGCCTGCTACGAGGCGCTGGCGATCGCCCCGGCCGACGCCGAGATCCACCTCGCCCTCGCCGAGCTGTACCTCGATCGTGGCTGGCGGACGATGTCGGCGGACAAGCTCGTCCTGCTCGGCCGGCTGGTCGATCTGACCGGCGACGCCGTCGCCCGCGGCCGGCTCTGCTCGCTGGTGGCCGCCCGCTTCGCCGACGAGCCACGCCTGGCCGCCTACTGCGCCTGACAGGCCCGACCGCCGGACTCCCCGGGGCGGTCCCGAGCGCACGAGGGGCGATGCTACACTCGGCTGACGATGCCGCAGCTCCTTGGATCGATCCTCGAAGGGCTCAGCCTCTCGTCGATCGTCGACATCGGCATCACGGCGCTGCTCATCTACTGGCTGTTCAGCCTGATCCGCGGCACCCGTGCCGTCCGCCTGGTGATCGGCGTCAGCGTCCTGTTCGTCGTCTACGGTCTCGCCGTCGCGTTCGAGCTTCGCCTGCTGACCCAGATCCTGCAGGACGGCGCGGTCGTCGGCCTCTTCGCCCTCGTCGTCATCTTCCAGCCCGAACTCCGGCGCGCGCTCGAGCGGATCGGCCGGGTCGGATCGTTCGGCTGGCTCCTGTCGCCGGCGCAGTCGCGCACGGCGGAGCTGGTCGGCACGGAGGTCGCGCGGGCGGCCGCCGAGCTATCGGCCGAGGGGCACGGCGCGCTGATCGTGCTCGAACGCGAGACCGGTCTCGAGGAGGTGGCCGAGACCGGGGTGATGATCCACGCCGACGTCTCGGCCGACCTGCTCAGCACGATCTTCATGCCGCGTTCGGCGCTCCATGACGGCGCGGTCATCATCCGCGACGAGCGGATCGTGGCGGCCGGCGCGCTCCTGCCGCTGGCTGAGACCTCGATCTACTCGGAGCGGTTCGGGACCCGCCATCGGGCGGCCCTCGGGATCACCGAGCAGACCGATGCCGTCGTGATCGTCGTGTCCGAGGAGAACGGCCAGATCAGCCTCGTCGAGCGGGCGCGGATCGTGCGCAACCTCACCGAGGTCGGCCTGAGCCGGGCGATCCAGGGCCTGCTCGACCCGGCCGCCGGGCGACGGGGTGCACTCGGCTGGCGGGCCGCCAGTGAAGGTCGCGCGGCCGCGGCCATCGGCTCGCGACGCCTGGCCGACGTGAGCCGGCTGGTGGGTCGCGGGCGACTGGCCGGGGCCATCCCCCGGCGACCCGGTTCGGGGGGCGGGCCCGCCGGGCCGACCGCCGCCCCCACGACGGGCCTGGGCGGCGCGGCTGCGCCGCCGCCGGCCGCTACCGGTGACGACGACGACGGTCGCTCGTCGACCGCCCGGATCTCGCCGTGAGGCGCTTCATCGGCCGGGTGGTCCACAACTGGCCGCTCAAGCTCGCGGCGATCGGCCTCGCCACCCTGATGTACGGCGGCCTGGTCCTGTCGGAGAGCACCCAGACGTTCAACGGCGACATCGCCGTGGTGTCGAAAGGTCAGCCCGCGGACACCTTCCTCCTCACCGTCCCGCCCCACGTGACCGTCATTCGCTACTTCGCTCCGGCCGGCGTGCCGGTGACCAGCAGCTCGTTCACGGCGTCGGTCGACCTGTCCACGGTCGATCCGCAGGCGGGCACCGTCAGCGTCCGGATCGACGTCAGCTCGCCGGACACGCGGATCCGGGTCCTCGGGTACGAGCCCCAGTTCATGAGCGTCCAGCTCGACCCGATCGACGAGAAGACCGTCCCCGTCCAGGTCGAGCGCGGTGTCGTGCCGCCCGGCCTCGATCTGGGCGACACCACGGTGAACCCGGCGACGGTCGTCGTGTCCGGGCCCCAGTCCATCGTGCGCCAGGTGGCGGCGGTCCGGGCCGATGTCCAGATCCAACCATCCGGGATCGACGTGGACCAGGACGTCCAGCTGGTGCCGATCGACGGCGTCGGGAA
>JACQEF010000292.1 GCA_016200745.1 Chloroflexota bacterium
ACCGTGGCAATCGGAATCGGCGGTGGACCCTCCCGGCGGCGGCCGGGTGGGCCCGCCACGGAGACGGAGCGGACCGTCGAGCGGCGGGTGTTCGTGCATGCCTCGCCACGGACCGTCTGGGCGACGCTCCACGATCCGGCCGCGACGTCCGCGCTCTTCCCGGAGCTCCGGCTTGGCCCGGCGGCGCCGGCATGGCCGGCGGCGGCCACGACTCGGTCGGCGCGTGCCCGGCTCGGGTTGCTCCGCGATGCGGCGCGGGTCGAGAGCCTCGAGGCCCGCCCGGACGCGAGGTTCCGGCTGCGGGTCACGGCGTCCGGCTTCGACAGCCAGTGGAGCTGGCGGCTCGAGCCGGTGGCGGGCGGCACGCGGGTCATCCACGGGGCGACGTTCGAGCCGTTCGACCGCTGGACCGGGATCCTCGTCCGACTCGGGCGCGCGTCGCTGGCCACCCGGGTGGAGGCGCACCTTCGCGTCCTCAAGGAGCGCGCCGAGACCACCGAACGGGGGCAGGGCACCTCGAGCTGAAGCAGGGTCGGGCCGAGCTCGGTGCGAGCCCGCGGCCCGCGTCCTTCCGACGCGGCGCGGCGTTGGACCGGAACGGCCGGACGGGGAGCGACCGCGGCGGGTACCGTCCGCTGGTGAGCCCGTTCATCATCGGCCTGGTCGCCATCTCGGCCGTCCTCCACGTCGCCTGGAACGTCCGGCTCAAGACCGCCGGTGACGCGCTTCGTGCGGCCACGATCGGAATGCTGGCGGCGGGGGTCGTGATCGTGCCGACGGGCCTCGCGGCCTGGTGGATCGGTGGGGCGCACCCACTGCCGGTCGACGGGCTCGCGCTCGGGGTGGGGTCCGGCGTCGTCGAGGCCGCCTACTTCGTCTTCCTCGCCGCCGCGTACCGCCGGGGCGACCTGTCGGTCGTCTACCCGCTCGCCCGGGGGACGGCGCCGCTGCTCGCCGTCCTGATCGGCGTCGGGGCGCTCGGCGAGCGGCTCGGCGTGGCCGGCTCGCTGGGCGTGCTCGGGCTGCTGCTCGGGTTCCTGTGGCTCCAGCGCCCGTGGCGGGCGCTGGCCCTGGCCCGTCGCGGGGCTCGCGGCGGAGCTGCACGTCGTTCGGTGCGGGACAGCCCGGTCGTGTTCGCCCTCATGACCGGGGTGACCATCGCGGCCTATACCACGATCGACCGGCTCGGGACGCGCCTGATCGACCCGGTCCCATACGCTGCCATCCTGTGGGCGACGTGTTCCGCTGTGCTGGTCGCGTGGGTGGCCTTGGTGGCCGGCGGCGACCTGTTCCGGGACGGCCGCGAGGAGGCCCGGCGCGCGGCGGTCGGCGGCTGGCTGACGCTGGCCGCCTATCTTGGCATCCTGGGTGCCCTGAGCGTGGCGCCGCTGTCGGGAGTGGCGCCGCTGCGCGAGTCGGCGACCGTCTTCGCCGCGGCCTGGGGCTCGGTCAAGATGGGCGAGGCCGCGGACCGGGCCGAGGTCGGCCGGCGGGTGGGTGCGTCGGCGTTGATCGTCGGGGGCGCGCTGCTGCTGGCGCTCGGCGGGTAGGCGCCCGGCCCCGGGGATGGTGGAAGAGTCATCAGTGGACTCCCGTGGCGGATCTGGCACCGCGGCGGGCCTCGTCGGGTGGCCCGAACGGGTCGCGGCCAGCGATACCTCGGGTGTCCTGAGCGTGGGGTCGCGCGGAGCGGGCGGCGCGGTGGCCGCCTGGCCCGCCTGTCATCGGCCCTACAAGTCCGGGTGTGCGTGTTCTGCCGAAACGGCCTCGGGCAGGCCCGAAACGGCCGGCCCTGACCCGACCGCAGGTGACCTTCCGCCACCGCCCCGCGCTTCGGCCAGGCGAGCGTTGGCCGCTACGTGACCTCGACCTGTCGCGGCGGCACCCGCCCGAAGAGCCGACGCCGGCCGTACCGGCTGTTGACGAGGGCCACGCCGCCGACCACGAGTCCCGTCCCGATCAGCAGCCGGACGTCGATCGACTCCTGCAGGACGACGAAGCCAAGGACGATTCCGACGACCGGGATGACGTACGCCACGAGCGTGGTCCGCGTCGCGCCCCAGGCGGCCAGCAGCCGGAAGTTCGCCAGGTAGGCGAGCCCCGAGCCGAGGAGACCGAGCCAGGCGATCGAGAAGACGGCCTGCGCGTCGGGCCGGGCGTCCCACGGGTGCTCGAAGACGAGCGCGATGGCGGCCGCGATCAGCATCGCGAACGTCACCTGGAAGACGGCCGGGATCATCGGGCGCACGCCGCGCATGTTGTGCCGCGAATACACCGCGCCCACTGCGTAGCTGAGGGCCGCGCCGAGCAAGGCGATCTCGCCCGTGATATCGGACCCGGCCGATCCGAGGTTGCGGCTGACCAGCACGACCACCCCGGCGAACCCGACCGCCAGCCCGATCACGCCGTTCACCCGGATCGGCTCATCGTGGAGGATCAGCGGGGCGATGATGATCGCGAAGAGCGGCACGGCCGCGGTGATGATCGCGGCGATCGACGAGTCGACCGATCGCTCTGCCCAGGTGATCAGCGCGAACGGGATCACGATGTTCACGCACGCCATCACCAGCAGGTGGCCGTAGATCCGCCGCTGTCGCGGGAGCTCCTGGCCGGCCAGCCGGATGACGACCCACAGCAGCGCGGCCCCGACCGCCAGCCGAAGCGCCACGAGCGTGAACGTCCCGAAGTCGTCGACCGCGAGCTTGATGAAGAGGTAGCTCGAGCCCCACATGAAGCCGAGCCCCAGGAATACCAGCCAGTTCGACCGGTTCGTCGGTTCAGGCATCGTGGGATGATACCCATTGTTGGCCTATGGGGCTAGGCCAATTCCGGCCGGTCCGCGCGTGATCGTCCACGCCATCCGGAACCCGGATCCCGCGCGAACCGTTGCCTATCGCCAGCGCGTCAGGATCGCCTCCCGATCGAACAGCGCGACGCCGATCCGCAGCCCGACCAGGCTGATGACGAGGACGATGGCGGCCAGCACGAGATACCCGCTCGCCCCGACGAGCAGCGTCCCGGTGGCCTGCAACAGCGTCACCCCTATGATCGGCACGATGATCACGCCGCCGATCTGCTGCGCGACCCGCGGATCGTTGACCCGCGAGCTGACGATGACCGCCGCGACCACCGACGACAGCCCGACTGCCGGACCGAGCACGAACACGCCCGTCAGCCAGCTCGGGTCGGTGACCACGCCGAGGAGGTGCGGGCCGTAGACCAGCGTGGCGAGGCTCACGAATACCAGGTAGGTCGCCCAGCCGGCCACGATCCCCGGGACGAGCGCCGCGATCGCCTTGCCCGCCAGCAGCTCGGCGGTCCGGATCGGCGCGGCAAGGACCGGTTCGAGGCTGCGAGCCTGCTTCTCGCCGATGATCGAGAACGTCGCGATCGACAAGGGGATGTAGGCCGGCATCAGGAGGAAGAACGCGAGGAACTGCTGGACGGTGAACGCGCCGACGAGCTCGGTTCGGCTGAAGTCGGCCCAATCCGGGCGCTGGGTCAGGATCTGGCTGGCGAACTGCGGCGGCAGCGACCGATCGCCGACGAAGCCCGACAGGGCGATCGGTGCGATGGTCAGGATCAGCGGAGGGACGAGGATGGTGGACATCAGGAGCCGGTTCCGGACGGTCTCCTGCCACTCGCGCCGGAGGATCGTCCAGACGACCGCGCTGCGCATCAACCGGCCTCGTCGGCTTCGGGCCGGGCGCCCATGACGTCGAAGTAGATCTGCTCGAGGCTGGTCGCGCGCTCGCGCACGGCGACGATGTCAATGCCGGCGGCGACGAGCGCGCGGACGAGTGCCGGGGCGACCGCTCGCGGTTCGGCGGCGCTGACGACGAGCCGATGATCAAGCAGCTCGGCCGCGCTGATGCCGTCGACGCCGCGAGCGGCGGCCACGGCGGCGGGTGCCGGCTCGCCGCCGAACTCGACCTCGACGCCGCGCCCGCCCAGCGATTCGCGCAGGTCCGCCGGCGAATCGACGCGCAGCAGGCCGCCCCGGACGAAGGCGACCCGGTCGCACAGCCGGTCCGCCTCGTCCAGGTTGTGGGTGGCCAGCACGATCGTCCGGCCGGACCGCCGGATCGCCTCGATCGCCTCGCGGACGATCCACGCGGCCGCGGGGTCGAGCGCCGCGGTCGGCTCGTCGAGGAAGACCACCGACGGCTCGTGGAGCAGCGCCCGGGCGATCGCCAGCTTCTGCTTCATGCCCTTGCTGAACCCGCCGGCCGGGTCGTCGCGCCGGTCCCACAGCGAGAACTGCCGCAGGTAGCGCTCGATCCGCTCGGCTCGCGTCCCGGCGTCG
>JACQEF010000295.1 GCA_016200745.1 Chloroflexota bacterium
CCGGCCGCTGGCGCGGGCGGGTCGGCGGGCGTGGCCGGGTCGGCGGGCGCGGGCGGGTCGGCGGGCGTCGCCGGGGCGGCGGGCGTCGCCGGGTCGGCGGCCTCCGCACTCGGCGGCTTGGCCCTCCCCCAACGCGCCAGGCCGGCGGCGACGGCCGCCCGCAGGCCGGGCTCGAAGGGAGCGCGGACGACCCCCTCCTCGGTCACGATGCCGCCGATCAGCTCGGCCGGGGTGATGTCGAAGGCGGGGTTGCGGACCCCGGTGCCGGCCGGCGCCACCCGAATGCCGCGGAACTCGAGGACCTCCTCGGCCTTTCGCTCCTCGATCGGGATCGCGCTGCCGTCGGGCGTGTCCAGGTCGACCGAGCTGGTGGGGGCGACGACGTAGAACGGGATCCGGTGACGGGCCGCCAGGACGGCCAGCGTGTACGTCCCGATCTTGTTGGCCGTGTCGCCGTTGGCGGCCACCCGGTCGCCGCCGACGAGGACGACGTCGACCTCGCCGCGCGCCATCAAGTGGCCCGCCGCGACGTCCGGGATCAGGGTGTGGTCGACGCCCGCCTGGGCGAGCTCCCAGGCGGTGAGCCTCGCGCCCTGGAGGTACGGCCGGGTCTCGTCCACCCACACGTGGAGCGGCACGTCGGCGTTGTGCGCCGCCTGGACGACGCCCAGCGCGGTGCCGAACTGGCCCCCCGCCAGGGGCCCGGTGTTGCAGTGGGTCAGGATCCGGACGGGCCGGCCCGCGGGAACGGGGAGGATCCCGAGCCCGAACCCGGCCATCCGGCCGTGATCGGTCGTCGCCTCGAACACGATCGCGTCGGCCTCCGCGCGGAGGGCGTCGGCGATCGCGTCGCCGTCCTCGGACAGGTCGCCGATCGCGTCGTAGCGGACCATCATCCGGTCGACCGCCCAGCGCAGGTTGACCGCCGTCGGGCGCGAGTTGATCAGCGCGTTGGCCGATCCCCGCAGCGTCGCTCGCCGTGCGTACGGCCGCGAGGTGCGCATCTTCTCCGCGGTCAGCGCCATGCCGATCGCGGCGGCCTGGCCGATCGCCGGGGCACCGCGGATGATCATCTCGCGGATCGCGAACGCGACCTCGCCGGCCGACCGGCACGAGTGCTCGACGAGTGCGTCCGGGAGACGCCGCTGGTCGATCAGGTACAGGACGCCGTCGTCCTCGCGGAACGGGGTCCGGAAGCCGCGGGGCGAGTCCGGACGCGCGGGCGCGGGCGGGTCGTCGGCGACACCGAGGAGCCCGGCCGCCGATGACGGGTCGAGGATCGCGCCGGCGACCTCGGCCGACGCGCGTTGCAGCGCCTGGGCCGCCCCGGCGACGGTGGCCGCGGTCTGGAACAGCTCGCCGGCGAAGGCCCGGAAGAAGCCACGCCGCCCGAGATCGACGTCGGCCGGCTGGTCGGCTGCCGACCCTCCGGCGGAAGCTTGGGCGGCCGGCGCCTGGTCGCGGGTGGGGTCGCCGGGTGGCTCGGTCAACGGCGGGGCCTCGCTGCGTGCGGCCGTCAGTACTGGATGACGCTCGTGACGCGCCGGCCGCTCAGGCGATCCCGGCCCTTCAGGAACTCCAGCTCCACCAGGAACGCGAGCCCGACGACCTCGCCCTTGAGCCGCTCGACCAGCTCGATCGTGCCGTGGACGGTCCCGCCGGTCGCGAGCAGATCGTCGACGACGAGCACCTTCTGGCCCGGCTGGATCGCGTCGCGGTGGATCTCGAGCGTGTTCGAGCCGTACTCGAGCGCGTATTCGACGGTGATCGTCTCCGCCGGGAGCTTGCCCAGCTTGCGAACGGGGACGAGGCCGGCATTGAGCTGGTAGGCCATCGGCGCGCTGAAGATGAACCCCCGCGACTCCATGCCCACCACGACGTCGATCGGCTCGCCCGCGTAGGGCGCGAGCATCAGGTCGATGGCCTCACGATAGGCGGCGGCATCCTTGAGGAGCGTGGTGATGTCGTAGAAGAGGATGCCGGGCTTGGGGAAGTCGGGAACCTCGCGGATCTTCGCGCGCAGCTCCTCGGCAGACACGGTATCGAGGCCTCCATGATCCTGGGGCGCGCGCCGTGAGCGGCGGGCGTGAGCGTTCCGAAGTCTACCGCAGGCGCCGCGACGGCTCGACGGGGACGTGGGCGGGCCCCCGAAGGCTCAGGACGCTTCGGTCGGGTGGGCCACGGCCATGGCCGGGTGCGGTCGCAGCCTGCCGCTCAGCAGCAGCCCGCCGACGCCCACCGCGAGCGACACGGCGAACGCGATCGCCAACCCCGGCACCGGCTCGCCGGTGGACCGCACGCTGGCTGCCACGATCGCCCCGGCCACGCCGGTCCCGAGCGCCGTGCCGACCGAATCGGTGAGCGACAGCGCGCTCGACGCGGAACCCTGGGTATCGACGGACGCCTCGCGCAGCACGATCAACGCGAGCGGCGAATACGCCAGGCCAATACCGAACCCGGCCAGCGCGAACGTCGGGATGCCGACGAGCCAGTCGACGTCCTGGCGGAGCACGACCATGAAGCCGGCCAGCCCGGCCAGCGCGACGGCGAACCCGGCCTGCACGAAGCGGTAGGTGGGCCAGCGGGTCGTGTTCCGGGCCTGGACCCACGATCCCGCGGTCCAGAGGACCGTCGTGGCGGTCAACGTGATCCCGGACTCGGTCAGCGACCGGCCGCGCCAGGTGACGAGGACGAGGGCCACGAACACGTCGAACCCGAAGAACATGAACGTGAGCAGACCGCGCAGCAGGACCGCTGCGGGCAGGACCGGCCGGGCCGCGAGCGTGCCCGCCGGCGTCAGCCGGCGCAGCGCGAGGAGCCCGAGGCCCGCTCCTGCGACCGACAGCCCGGCCGCCGGGACGACCTCGGGCACGGTCAGGCCCACGGTGACGAGACCGACGCCGAGCGACACCAGGATCGCCAGTGGCAGGCGGCTCCGGTCGGTGGCGCCGCGTCCGTTCGCGCCCGCCGCGTCGGGCGGCGCGTCGGCGACCACGTGGAGCGCGCTCAGGGTCATGACCCCGACCAGCGCGATCAGCGGGAGGAGGCCGAGGAAGACCGCCCGCCAGCCGACCCATTCCCCCACCGCGCCGGCGATCGCGGGACCGATGACGCCCGGCAGGACCCAGGCGGTCGACATCGTGGCGAACATCCTTGCGCGCAGGTGCTCGGGCAGGCTCCGGCCGATGGCGACGTAGGCGATCGGCGGAACCGTCCCGCCGCCGAGGCCCTGGACGAACCTCGCCGCCACCAGGATGGGCATCGACGGCGCAAGACCGCCGACCAGCAGGCCGATCGCGAACAGCCCGAGGCCGATCCCGAACGGGAGGGCGAGCCCACGCCGATCGATCGCGCCTCCGACGACGACGATCCCGATCAGCGAACCGAGCAGGAACGAGGTGAAGACCCAGCCGTACAGCTCGATGCCGTTGAGCTCGAGGGCGACCCTCGGCATGATCGTCGAGATCGCGAGCGCCTCGAAGGCGACGAGCGTGATCGTCAGGACCAGGCCGATCGTCAGCGAGCGCCGCTGCGGCGACCACAGGCCGTCCGCCCGGCGCGGGTCGGAATGCATGCGTCAAGGATGCCGGGTCGCCGGTCGCGCCGCTCTGGCAGCGGACGGGGCCGCTACCCGCCCGGCGGCTCCCATCCGCGGAGATCGGCGCGCAGGCGCGCTTCGGCGACCTCGTGCGCGCCCGCGCCTGACGAGGCCAGACGGTCGAGGCCGAGAAGCGCGGCGCCGAGGACCGGCGGCGCGTCGGATCGGCGGAGCGTGGCCTTTGGTGCGACCGCGTGCACGCCGGCCGCGATGCGGGCCTCGAAGCCGTCGTCGCGGGCATCGAACACGCCGCCGGCCATCACGACGTCGGGGTCGCTCCGGGTGAGGTTGAGCCGGCGGATCATCGCCCCGGCCATGGCGACGAGCTCGTCGGCGAGCCGGTCCACGATCGACCGGGCGACCGGGTCGCGCTCGCCGGCGGCCCGGAAGACGAGCGGCGACAGCTCGCGCAGGCGGGACTCGGGCACCGATCCGAGCTCGATCGCCCGGGTCAGGTCGATCGGGCGACCGTACCCGAAATGCCTAGGCACGAGCGTCTCGAGAGCGGTCCGCGGTCCCCGGCCGTCGCGCGCCCGCACGGCCGCTCCGAGCGCGGCCAGGCCGACGTCGCCGCCGCCACCCCAGTCGCCCGAGATCCCGCCGAGCGCGGCGAGCCGCGCGGTCCGGCCGTCGGGCGCGATCCCGGCGGCGTTCATGCCCGACCCGCAGATCAGGGCGATCCCCCAGCGTCGCGTCGAGCCGGCGCGGATTGGGGCGAACGCGTCGTTGACGACGAGGACGGTTCCCGCCAGGCGGCGCTCGGCGAGCGCCGCCGTCAGGTGCCGCGTGTCGGCCGGGGTGTCGGCGCCCGCCAGCGCGAACAGGCCGACCTCGGGCCCTGGACCGTCGGGCGCCGTGCCGGCCCGGGCGCGGGCCTCGCCGACCAGGGCGGCCAGGCGGTCGGCGCCGGTCTGCATGCCGACCTGCTGATGCGACGTCGTCGGGCCCCGCAGGGCGGCGAGCAGCCGGCCGTCCGCGGCGACCAGCGCGACGTCGGTCTTGGAGTTGCCGCCGTCGACGGCCAGGATCGCCACCTCGGCGCGATCCGCCGTCACGGCACGTCCGCCGGGACGGCGGGGAGCTCGTCGATGCGGCACAGTTCGACTCCCGCGACCGCGAGTCCGTCGAGAATCGGCTCGATCGCGTCGAGCGTCGCCGACGGCCAGGTGTGAAGCAGGACGACCGCTCCCTCGCCGTGCGCAGCGACACCGCGCAGGACTCCGTCGCTCACGAACGCGCTCGAATGGTCCGGATCCCAGTCGTCGGCCGCGACGTCCCAGCCGACGTGCCGGTAGCCTGCGGCCTCGATCGCGGCGAGGACTCGCGGGTCGCCGGCGCCGGCGCCGAAGGGACAGCGGAACCAGGGTGCGGGATCGACCCCCGTGGCGTCGAGGAGCGCGGCGCCGCCGTCGCGGATGTCCTCGGCGATCCCGGCGTCGGTCAGCAGCGGCAGCCTCGCATGGTAGTGCGAGTGATGACCGACGAGGTGGCCGCCGTCGGCGATCGACCTGGCCGTCGCCGGATAGGCCTCGGCCCAGCGACCCTGGACGAAAAACGTCGCCCGGACGCCGCGTCGCGCCAGGACGGCCAGCAGGGCTTCCGCGTTGCCGGCCGCAGCCGGGCGGTCGGGATGCTCCGCGTCGAAGGTCAACGCCACTCGGACGGTCACGTGCCCCTCACTTGTCGACGCCGGTGATGACGATGCCGCGGGTGAAGAACCGCTGGGTGAACAGGAACGCGACGACCGGGATGATCAGGGTCATCAGGGTGCCCGCCTGGATCAGTCCCGGATCGCGATAGTGCACGCCGTTGAAGCGCTGCAGGCCGAGCGCGATCGTCTGGATGTCGGGGTTGCTGGACAGGTAGATCAGCGGCCCGAAGAAGTCATTCCAGGCGTACACGAGGTGGAAGATCGCCACCGCGATCACGACCGGCCAGGCCTGCGGCAGGATCACCGAGACGAGCGTCCGGAACGGGCCCGCGCCGTCGATCGCGGCGGCCTCGTCCATCTCGGTCGGAATCGTCATGAAGTACTGGCGCATCAGGAACACGTCGTAGGCGTTGGCGAAGAAGGTGGGCACGAGCAGCGGCAGCCACGTTCCCACCCAGCCGAGCTTCTGGAAGATCGTGTAGGTCGGGATGATCGTGACCGCCGTCGGCAGGAAGATCGTCGCGATCAGCAGCGTGAACAGGAAGCTGCGGCCCGGGAACCTGAAGCGTGCGAACCCGTAGGCGACGAGGGTGCACGACAGCAGCGTGCCGATCGTCGAGATGATCGCGATCGCCAGCGTGTTGAACAGCAGCCGCGGGTAGTCGATGAGGTCCCAGACCTTGGCGAAGTTCTCCCAGTGGGGGGCGAACTGCCAGATCTGCTCGAGCGTCCGCCACGACCCCTGCCAGGCGATCGGTGCGGCATCGGGGGCGGCAGGGTCGATGAACGTGCTGGACTTGCGACCGGGCTCGAGCAGCGCCAGCTGGCGGGTGCTGCCGTCGGGCAGCGGGACCATCAGCAAGGGTAGCTCCTTGCCCTCGTAGCCGAACGTCACGGGGTCGGCCGGCCACAGCGGTGTTCCCGCCTGGGTGATCTGGTCCGTGCTCTTGACCGCGTAGACGACCGACCGGAGCATCGGCGACAGGAAGAGCGCCAGGCCCACGACCGCGATCAGCGTCAGCACGAACGATCGCGTTCGATCGCCGCGCTCCCGCGGCGGCCGGCTGCCCACGACCCGGGCACGCCTCCGGCCGAACAGGCGCGGTCTCGCCGTGAGGTCCTCGAGATCCGCCGCGCTGACGCCGGCCATGCTCAGCGCGCCTCGCCGGCGTAGTAGACCCAGTGCCGCGCGCTCCGGAACAACAGCAGCGTCAGCCCCAGCGAGATGGCGAACAGCAGCCAGGCGAGCGTCGCGCCGTACGACATGTTCTGGAAGGTGAAGAAGTTCTGGTACAGGTACAGGTTGAAGAAGTTGGTGGACCCGCCGGGCTCACCCGTGCCGTTCTTGAGGACGAGCGGGACCAGGAAATACTGCAGGACGTCCACCACGCCGAGGACGATCGTGAAGAAGATGACTGGCGACATCATCGGGATCGTGATGTGGCGCAACGTCGCGAACGCCCCGGCGCCGTCGATCTTCGCCGCCTCGTACAGGTCCGACGGGATCCCCTTGAGGCCCGCCAGGTAGATGATCATGCCGCCGCCGATCCCCCACAGCCCCATGATCACGAGGCCCGGATAGATCCAGGCCGGATCCTGCAGCCAGTCCGGCGGGTGGCTGATCCCGATGAACTTGAGCAGCCCGTTCACCCAGCCCGTGTCCGCGCTGAGCATCCCCTGCCAGACGAACACGCCGGCCACGAACGGCACGACGTACGGCAGGAAGAACAGGACCCGGAACGCGCCAGACCCTCGCAGATGCCGCGAGTGGAGCAGCAGCGCGACGACGAACGGCAGGCACACCGCGACCGGGAGCGCCAGCAGCGCGAACTTCAGGGTGACCGCAAGCGAATCCCAGGTTCGCTGGTCCGAGACCAGGGTCTCGTAGTTGCGCAGGCCCACGAACTGCAGAGGCTCGGCCTGGTTCAGGTTGACGTTGGTGAAGGTGAACGCGAGGGTCGCGATCATCGGAAACGCCGTGAAGGCGAGGAAGCCGACGATCCATGGCGCGATGAAGACATATCCCCAGCGGGCGCGCCGCCAGGCCAGGCCGGAGAACCGGGGCCGGCCGCGCGGGCGCGCCACGCTGGGGGCGGTCATCCAGGTCAGTTGCCGCCCTGGTCCCAGATGGCCTGCATCTGGGCCTTCATGTCGGCGACCTCCTTGTCGATGTCCAGGCCGGGCGTCGCCTGCCACTTCGTGAAGAAGGTGTTGATCAGGTTGAGTGTCTGGTTGTAGGCCGGGGTGTAGGACTCGAAGTTGGGCACGTCCGCGAACTGGACGCCCTCCTTCGCGACCTTCCAGTCGATCGTCTGCTTGTAGTCGGCCTGGAGGCCCTGCAGGAACGCGTCCTGCTGGGACTCGACTGCGGGCATCCCGCCGTAGAGCTTGAGCAGGTCCTGGTTGGCCAGCAGGTAGGTCAGCACCTTGAACGCTTCGTCCGGGTGCTTGCTGCCCTTGAGGATGCGGAACGTGTCGGCGTTGAACGCGGCC
>JACQEF010000012.1 GCA_016200745.1 Chloroflexota bacterium
AGTCGACGACGGTGTGGCTCTGCTCGCGCATGAACTGCGCCACGTAGTACATGGACAGCCCCGCCTTGCCCGTCGAGCCGCTCCCCTTCCAGCCGCCGAACGCCTGGATCCCCGGCCACGCGCCGGTCGTGGCGCCGGCGCGGCGGTTCACGTAGAGCACTCCGGCTTCGGCGCGGTCGAGGAACTGCTGGACCTCGGCCGGATCCTCGCTGTAGACGCCGGCGGTCAGCCCGTACACGGAGTCGTTGGCCAGGGCCAGCGCCTCGTCGAGCGAGTCGACCGGGGCGACCGCGGTGAGCGGCGCGAACAGCTCATCCCGGAACAACCGATGTGAGCTCTGCAGGTTGCCGACGACCGTCGGCTCGACATAGAACCCGCGCTCCATGCCGGCGTCGCTCAACCGCTCGCCGCCCACGAAGACCGTCCCGTCGCGACGCGCCTCGGCGACCGCGGCCTGGTGCCGGTCGACGGCCCGCTGGTCGATGATCGGGCCCATCCAGTTGGCGCGGAGGAGCGGGTCGCCGATGGTGATCGCCTCGGTCTTCTCGACCAGCCGGCGAACCAGCTCGTCGTGGACCGGCCGCTCGACGTAGACCCGCGAGTTGGCCGAGCACTTCTGCCCTCCGAAGCCGAACGCGCTGCGCATGATCCCCTCGGCCGCTTCGTCGAGATCGGCCTTGCGCGAGACGATCGCCGGGTTCTTGCCGCCCATCTCGACGATGCACGGCCGAGGCCAGGCCTTCGAGAACGAGTGGAACAGCCGCATCCCGACCTCGTACGAGCCGGTGAACACGATCCCGTCCACACCCTTGTGATCCTGGATCGCCTGACCGACCGGGTTGCCGGGGCCCATCACCAGGTTGATCGCCCCGGCCGGCACGCCGGCGTCGATGTACGCCTCGACGAGCTTGACCGCCGACAGCGGCGCCGCGGACGAGGGCTTGAACACGACCGTGTTGCCGGCCAGCAGGGCGGCCCCGGTCGGACCCGCGGCCAGCGCCATCGGGAAGTTGAACGGGCTGATGACCGCGAACACGCCGTGCGGTCGGAGGATGGACCGGGTGTGGACCGAGGCGTCACCCAGGTTGCCCATCGGGTGGTCGTAGCCCTCGTTCGCCTCCATCGTCGAGGCGTAGTAGCGCAGCAGGTCGGCCGACTCCTCGACCTCGCCGAGCGCCTCGATCCGGTTCTTGCCGACCTCGATAGCCATCACCGCGGCGTTCGTCATGAGCCGCTCGCTGATGATGTCGCCGGCGCGCTTGATGATTGCGACGCGCTCGCGCCAGGGCCGCGCGGCCCAGGCCGGCTGGGCGGCCCGGGCGGCCGCCACGGCCTCATCGACGTTCGCCACCGTGGCCTTCGCGAAGCTGCCGACGAGGATCGAGGTGTCGATCGGCGTGTGAACCTCGAACGATCCCTCGCCTTCGCGCCAGGCCCCGCCGATGTAGTTGCGATGGTGGCCGCCGAGCTCGGCCCTGACGCTCGCCAGGCCGGCTTCGAACTGGGCGTGCAGGTCCTCGTTGTCGGCCCGCAGCGTGGCGTAGGTGATCTTGATTCGCGGTGCGGAATCGGTCGTCATGACGTGTGCCTCGTGGCGGATCGGCTGGGCGGAGGGAAGGTCGCCGTCAGTCTAGCGCGGCCACGACGTCGGCCAGCGACGGCGCAACGGCGTGTGGTTCCCGGCCGCCGCGCCCGTGGCCGTGCGACGCCGCGACCGCGTCGAGCCCGTGCTTGCCGGTCAGGACGAGGACACCGCAGAGCCCGGCACGCTGGCCGGCCAGCACGTCGGTCCGGACGTCGTCGCCGACCATCGCGATCTCGGATCTCCGGAGGCGATCCCCGCGGGCGGTCGCTTCGCGCCGGAGCGCATCCACCGCGATTGAGAAGAAGGCGGGCGCCGGCTTGCCGATGATCTGGGCGCGAACGCCGGCGGCGTACTCGAGCCCGGTCACGTACGCGCCCGAATCGAGGGTCGGGCCGTCGGCCGTCAGCCACCACGGGTTCCGATGCATGCCGATCAGCCTGGCCCCGCCGCGGACCAGCCGGAACGCCAGGTTGAGGTTGCGGTTGGTCAGCTCGTCGGGTGAGTCGCCGACGATGACCGCCGCAGCCCGGGCACCGGGCGCGGCGGCCTCGTCGTGGGTCAGCAGCCACTGGCCGTCGAACTCGCGCTTGGCGTCCGCGGACGAGAGCACGTACAGCGGCTGGCCGGCGTACGCCCGGGCCGCGTAGTCGGCCGACGCCGACAGGGCCGACTGGAACCGCTCGGGCGGGATCCGGTTGCCGAGACTCGCCGCGAGCTCGGACAACGACCGGCGGCTGATGAGCGAGGTGTTGGTCACGATCCGGTAGGCCGTCCCCCGCCGCTCGAGCTCGTTCATGGCTTCGACCGAGCCCGGGACGGCCTTCCCGGCGGACACGATCACCCCGTCGAGGTCGAGCAAGAGCCCGCGGACGCCGCGCAGGGCATCGCGGAGGAGGGCGGCGTCGACGGTGCGCATCGTGCGTAGCGTAGCCGGATCGCCCGGGTATGCTGGGACGGACGCCCGCGCAACCGCTGGAGGAGACGGATGGGGCTGCTGGACGGCAGGAACGCGTTGATCTTCGGGGTCGCCAACGACCACTCGATCGCCTGGGGCATCGCGCGCGCCCTGCACGAGGCGGGGGCGGAGGTCGGCTTCTCGTCGGTCGAGAGCCTGATCGAACGACGCGTGCGACCGCTTGCCGAATCGATCGGGTCGACGTTCGTCGAGCCGTGCGACGTCCAGTCCGACGAGCAGATTCGGGCGGTCTTCGAGCGGTACGCCGAGCGCCATGCGTCGCTCGACGTCCTCGTCCACGCCCTGGCGTTCGCCCGGCGGGAGGACCTTGAGGGGGCCTTCGTCGACACCTCGCGCGACGGGTTCGCCCTCGCCCTCGACGTGTCGGCCTATTCGCTGGTCGCGCTCGTCCGTGAGGCGAGGCCGCTGCTGCGGGCCGGCTCGTCCGTCATGACCCTGTCGTACTACGGGGCGGAGAAGGTGGTGGCCAACTACAACGTCATGGGCGTCGCCAAGGCGGCGCTCGAGGCGTCGGTGCGCTACCTCGCGGCCGATCTCGGGCGAGACGGCATCCGGGTCAACGCGATCAGCGCGGGTCCGATCCGGACGCTGGCCGCGTCGGGGATCGCCGGCTTCAAGCGGATGTACGGCTCCTTCGCCGAGATCGCGCCGATGCGCTCCAACATCACGCCCGACGACGTCGGGCGGACGGCCCTGTATCTCGCCTCGGACCTGTCGAGCGCCGTCACCGGCGAGACGATCTACGTCGACGGCGGCTTCAACATCCTGGGCGTCCCCACCGGCGACTAGCCGATCTCTCGCGATTGACGACTTCCCCGAGCTCGACGGCCGGCTCGCGGAGCCGGAGGAGCAGGGCGACATCGATCGCCGGACTCGCCTCAGTGGGCGGTCTTCTCCGAGCACCCCGCGCATTGACCGGAGATCGACAGATGGGTCACGTCGACGGCGAACCGGCGGCTGGCTCGCAAGGACTCCACGACCTCGGCAGCCTCGTCGGCCGGGATCTCCCAGGTCGACCCGCAGCCGGTGCAGTGAAGGTGGCCGTGGACGCCGCTCGGCAGGACGTGGAATTCTTCGCGGCCGTTGGCGCCGTGGCTGTGCCGGACGAGGCCCAGCCCCTCGAGGACGTCGAGCGTCCGGTAGACGGTGGACGGGATCGTGGTGGGATCCACGGACCGGCAGCGCTCGATCAGCTCGGCCCCGGTGACGTGCCCGTCCGTGCGCGACAGCACCTCGATGAGCGTGCGCCGCTGCGGGGTCCAGCGCAGCCCGCTCGCCCGTAGCTGGGCGCGAATCTCGGACCAGTCCACGGGGCGCGTCGGAACGTATGAACCGGAGGAGCCCATCGCGCGAAGTATACGTCGACGAGCGCATCTCGAAGCAGATGCGAGACGTTGCAATATCAGGCAACCTCCGCTAGGCTGGGACGCTCCCAGCGAGGTCCCGTCCATGATCCCAACCCTCATCATCTCCGCAACCGGAGCCCCGGCGGCGGTCGGCCTGGGCGTCCTGTTGACGGGCTTCTTCCTGGGGATCCGGCACGGCATCGACTGGGACCACATCGCCGCGATCACCGACATCACCAGCACCACGGCGGCGGCCGGTCTCGCCGAGGCTGCGCACGAAGGCCAGCACCGGACGGCGCCCGGCCACAGCCACCACCACGGCGGCACCCTCGAGCTCCGCGCGCACGAGTCCGGCCCCGGCGCGGCGACGCTCGCCCCGTAGCTGGCGGTCCGGCCCGCCATGGAGCGGACGCGGTTCGTGACCGAGCAGGCCCAGGCGATCCGGCTCGGCACGCTCTACGCGCTCGGGCACGGCTTCGTGGTCGTCGTCCTCGGCCTGCTGGCGCTGGCGTTCGGGGCGCTCCTGCCCGAGTGGCTCGATCCGATCATGGGCCGGATCGTCGGCGTCACGCTCGTCGCCCTCGGGTTGTGGGTGATGTACTCGATCTATCGGTATGCGCGCGCCGGCGAGGCGTTCCGGCTGCGCAGCCGCTGGATGCTGGTGTTCGATGCGATCCGCTACGGCTGGCGGCGGTTCCAGTCCCGGCTCCACGGCCACGAGCACGTCGAACCGCTCGAGATGAGCTCCTATGGCCCGCGCACGGCGTTCGGGGTCGGCATGATCCATGGAATCGGCGCCGAGACCGGCAGCCAGGTCCTGCTGATCGCCGCGGTCGGCGGCGCCTCAAGCGCCGGGCTCGGGGTGCCGATGCTGGCGGCGTTCGTGGTCGGCCTGCTCGTGTCGAACTTCGCGATCGTGATCGTCAGCTCGGTCGGCTTCGTGTCCAGCCAGGCGCGAGAGCGCGTCTACGTCGCGTTCGGGGGCGTGGCGGGCGTGTTCAGCCTCGTGGTCGGGGCGATCTTCCTGCTGGGTCTGAGCGGTGGGCTGCCGGACCTGGGCAACGCCCTCCCGTTCTAGGGCGCCGGATCGTCAGGACTGGACGGCGGCAGGGGCGCTCGCGGTCGGGAAGCGACGCACCGGACGGAGGAAGAGCGCAAGGACGATCACGATGTACGCGAGCCAGGCCATGAACGTCGTGACCTCCGGGGTCGCCGTGTAGCCGAACACGACGTTCAGGAACTGGCCGAGGACGTTTCCGCCCTCGGGCTGGTGCGGGAGGACACCGCTCAGGTCGAACAGCGTCTGGTTGCCGACGGTGACGACCGAGATCTCGATGAGTTCGTGGGCTGCCTTGGCCACGAGCCCGCCGGCGATGAACACGAGCCCGATCCCGGTCCATCGGAAGAACGTGCCGAGGTTGATCCGCCGCGAGCCCTGGTAGAAGCCGGCCCCCAGCAGGATCGCCACGCCGAGCCCCACGATGGCGCCGAAGACGACCGACGGCGCGCCCTGGTCGGCCGACGCCGCCTGGCCGACCAGGAACAGCGACGTCTCGATCCCCTCGCGCAGGACGGCGACGAAGGCGAGCACGGCCATCGCCGTGACCGAGCCCTCCCGGAGCGCCCGATCGACTGCCGCATGCAGCTCGCCCTTGACGCCGGCCGCCTGGCGGCGCATCCAGAACAGCATCCAGGTGACCACTCCCGCTGCGAGCAGCAGCGTGGTCGCCTCGAACAGCTGCTCGTACGGCTCCTGGAAGCTCCCGACCGTCACGTACAGCCCGATGCCGAGGGCGGCGCTCAGCGCGGCGGCCGCCCCGGCACCCACGAACACCCGCGGGAACTGGCTCCGATGACCGGTGCGGGCGAGGTAGGCGCAGATGATGCTGATGATCAGCGCGGCCTCGACGCCTTCACGCAGGCCGGTCAGCGCGCCGCTCGAGAAGCCTCCAAGGTCCATGCGAGTGCGGTCTCCAAGATGTCGGGACGAGCTTGCAAGGGCGCATGAGGCAGCGATGCAAGGCAGCTTGTCACGGGCACTGTACCGAGGGTACGGTCGGGGGTCAAGCGCCCCGGCTCAGGGCTGGATGGGCGGTCCGTACCAGACGCTCGCGGCGATGATCACGTAGAGGCCGAGCAGGGCCAGGCCCTCGAGCCAGTTGCTCTCGCCGTCGAACACGATCACCGCGGCCAGGATGGTCGAGAGCAGCACGGCGCCCAGGAGCAGTGGGGTCAGGACGAGGGTCAGCGCCCCGCCGCCGACCACGAGCGAGAT
>JACQEF010000294.1 GCA_016200745.1 Chloroflexota bacterium
GCGGTCGGCCTCATTGCGCTCGCGCTGCGCTTCCTCGACTTCGACGCCGTCAGCGGGCGCGGCGGCCGCGACATGACCGCCGCGTTCACCTCGCTCGCCAAGGTCGGCGTGGCCCTGATCGTGGCACTCATCGTGGCCGCGCTGCTGCCCGACAGCCCGATCCTGACGTTGACCAACCTGCCGGTCGAGCCGATCGCCCTGATGATCGGGGTCCCGCTCGGGTACTTCGCGCTCCAGGTGCTGGCGGCGCGCGATCCGCGCCGGTTCGTGGCGGGCATCGTCGTGGCGGCCGTGGGCTGGTTCGCGATCCTCTACCCGAACATCGCGGCGCTGCCGCTCCCGGCGTCGATCGTCAACGCCTACCAGGGGATCCTGCCGACCTACCTCTACGCCTTCCAGTTCCCGGTCAGCAAGATCGACCGCAACATCCCCACGCCGATCCTGACGCCGACCTTCGCGCTGCTCGCCGCCGCGCTGGTCGTGGCCTGCCTGGTCGTCGCCTACTCGACCTGGGTCTGGCGCGTCGCGCTGGCCGACTCGACGGCGTCGTTGTCGGCCGACGAGGCCGACGAGGCCGACGACGGACGGATCCTGACCGGCGGGGCCTGAGGCACCTCCGCCCGGTAGTCCTCGGGCAGCGATCCGGTGGCGGCCAGCCGGCGAATGACGAACCCGTAGTACTCCTCGACCCGCTCCGCGACCCTGGGTCAGCTGAAATCGTCGGCGCGAACCCGGCCCGCGGCGCTCATCTGCGTGCGCAGCGCCGGGTCCGCGAGCAGCCTCGCGATCGCGGCCGCAAGCTCCTTGGGCTCGTGGGGCGGCACGAGCAGTCCTTCCCGGCCGCGCCGGACGACGCCCTTGTAGCCGTGGATGTCCGAGGCCACGATCGGCGCGCCGGCGGCCATCGCCTCGAGCAGCACGATCCCGAAGGATTCGCGTCCGGTGGCCGGCGCCGCGAACACATCGACCGTCCGGAACAGCTGCGCCTTCTCGTCGTCGGAGACCCGGCCGAGGAACTCGACCTCCTGGAGCCCGCGCGTGGCGACGTAACGCCGCGCCTCGCGCTCCTGCGGTCCTGAGCCGACGACCAGCAGCCGGTTCGCGGCACCGGTCTTGCGCAGGATCCGGTGGGCCTTGAGCAGGTCGAGCAGGCCCTTGCGTGGCTCGTGGCGCCCGACGAACAGGACGTTGGGCGTGCCGTCCTGCCAGCGGGCGAGCGGCACGGCCGAGGCGAACCGCGGCACGTCGACGCCGTTCGGGATCACCTTGTAGTCACCAGGGAAGAAGCGGTCGATGAAGTGGCGGGCGGCGGCGCTCACGGCGATCCGGCCGTGCAGCCGCGCGGCGTAGCCACCCATCACCCGGCTGCCGAGCTCGTACGAAGGCGAGAAGCCGGCGTAGGCGTGGAACGTCGCCACGTTGACGCTGCGCGATTCCCGCAGCAGGAAGAGCGACAGGAACGGCACGAACGGCTCGTGGAAGTGGAGCAGGTCGAAGCGCTCGCGCTCGATCATCCGGCGGACCTGGACGAGGTAGCGCGGCGAGAACGTCAGCGTCCCGACCGAGCCGTTGGTCGGCATGCTGAAGCCGACCCCGATTCGCAGGATGTCGCCCTCCGAGGCGCGCTGCGGGCCGTGGCTGGCGGTGATGATCCGGACGTCGTGTCCGCGCAGGCGGAGGTTCTCGTACAGGAACCGGACGTGCTGGGCGACGCCTCCCGATTCCGGGTAGATGTACGGGCAGACCAGGCCGATCTTCACGGCTGCCTCCGCTCCTCCGGCCCGGCCTGCTCGAAGCGGGGCGGCCGGAGCCGGCCGCCGGGGTAGCCATGATCCCGGCCGGTGCCGTCACGCCGCAGCCGCCCGCCGAGCTCGTCCCGGGCATCCCGGCCGCGCTTGCGGAGTTGCTGGCCGAACGTCCCGAGCTGCCCGACCGTCGGGTGGAACGCGCCGCCGTGCTCCGTCGTCCGGTCGGCGATCGCCCGCCGCAGGTCGGCGGCACCGCGGCCCGGGAACGTCGTCCAGCCCGACGCGATCGCGGCAAGCGCGTGGGCATCGCTGTTGCCGACATGGGCCAATCCGCGCTCGTCGGCGAACTGGGTGACCCGCTTGTGGGCGGGCCGGCCGAGGGTCGTGGGGTTGAACGTCTCGAGCGCGTCCGGCCGGACCGCCGGGTCCGGGTCGTCGAGCAGCCGGCGCAGGACCCAGCCCTGCGCGCAGAGCGGGTACGGCACCAGCGGATGCGCGGGGATCGCCAGGCCGCCCGCCTCGTGGACCGCCGCGATCGTCGCCCGGAGCGAGCGGTAGGGGCGGATCGGCCGGTCGATGTACAGGGCCAGCAGGTGACCGCCGAGCGTGGTCACCTCCTCGCCGACGACGACCTCGAAGCGCAGGGCCCGGTCGCGGGCGATCGCGTGGGCGGCCACGGCGGCGTCGATCCGCTCGTGGTCGGCGATCCCGATCACAGCGAGGTCGGTGTGGTGCTCCACGTGATCGAGGATCTGGGCAACCGTCGCCGTCCCGTCGCTGGCCACGGTGTGGATGTGCAGGTCAGCGCGGCCGCGGCCGTCAGCCGGCTCAGCCATTCGCCGCCTCCAGGTCGGGCCAGATCGGGAAGAAGACCGCCCACCACTGCTCGGGCGCCGTCGCCACGGCCCGTTCGAACGCGGCGGCGAGCGCCGTCATCGTCGCGGTGACCCGCTCCCGGCGAGTGCCCTCGGCCGGGACGGGAACGGCCTCGATGCCACCGCGGTACCGGGTCCGGGCGGTCCGCCGCACGCCGACCACGTAGAGCGGTGCACCGCTCTCCACGGCCAGCATTGCCGGGCCGAGCGGCAGGTTGGCCGGTGCGCCGAACAGCGGGATGGGCAACCCGCCGCCGGTCAGGTCGCGATCGCCGACGAGCCCGACCGAGGTCCCGTCGCGCAGCGCGTTGAGCAGCTCACGGCGCGCTTCGCGGAGACCGACGATCCGGACGCCGGCCGCACCCCGGGTTCGAACGAAGTAGTCCTGGAGCGCCTCGTCCGCGATCGTCTCCATCGGGGCGACCGCGTCGCCGACCCTCGATGCGAGAAACAGCGCCGGCAGCTCGATCGCGCCGAAGTGGAGACCGACGAAGATGACCGGCCGCCCGGCGCCGAACGCCTCGGCCACGGCCTCGGGGGTCTCGACGACCAGCCGGCGCTCGATCTCGCGTGCGGTCAGGCACGGGGTCCGCGCGACTTCGAGGTAGTACCGGGCGCTGTGGCGGAACGCGGCTCGAACGAGGCGCTCGAGCGCCCGGGGGTCGTCCGCGGCCGCCCGGGCGGCCGGCGTACCTCGGCCCTCGGCCGCGAGCGCGCGGCACACCCGTCGCAGGTTGCGACGCGCCTGCGCCGCGCGCGCCGGAGCGAGCCGGTACCAGGCCTCGCCGCACAGCTCGGCCAGGCGAACGAATGGAACCTCGGGCAGGTGACAGGCCAGCCAGGACGCAGCGATGAGGCCCCTGGTCCTGAGGGTCACCCGGCCGCCTCCTCCGTCGCGGTCCCGCCGGAGCGTGGCCCTTCGGGTTCGACGGCCGCAGCCGCCTCGGACGCCGCCGAGTCGGCCTCGTCACGGGGCAGGCCGCGGTTCGGGCCGGGATCGGGACTTCCGGCCTGCATCAGCCTTGCCCGTCGTTCGAGGTCGGCGGCCTCGGCCTCGCCCGCCGGCCAGATCGGCTTGAAGCTGTACCACTGCTCGGGTGCCAGGCGGATCGTCTCGGCGAGGGCATCGGCCATGGCCTGGGTGGCCCGTTGGAGCTCAGCCGGATCGGACGAGGCGACGGTGATCGGCTCCGGCCAGGTGACACCGAACCGGCCACCCTCGTGACGCCGGATCCCGACCGGCAGGATCCGCGACCCGGTCTTGGCCGCCAGGGTCGCCGGCCCGGCCGGCATCGTCGTCCAGGCACCCATCAGCTGGACCGGAATGCCGTCGCTCCGATAGCCCCAGTCGACCAGCATGGCGAGCATCTCGCGTCGCCGGAGCACGCCGAAGATCTCGCGAAGATTGCGCCACGGGATCATCCGGACGCCCCAGCTCTCGCGCTGCCGGCGGAGCAGCTCGTACATCTCCGGAAACGCGGAGTCGTCGGCCACCACGCTGATCGGCAGCCCGTGGTGCGCGATCCCGGCGGCCACGGCTTCGTTGTTGCCGACGTGACCGGCCGCCAGGATCAACCCTCCGGTGGGATGGTCGCCCCAGATCGACCGGATGTCCTCGGCATCGAGATCCGCGAGGTCGCTGACCTCCTCCGGCGGCAAGGTCGGCAGGCGCATCAGCTCGACCAGGTAGCGCCCGTACTCCCGGTAGGCGCGCAGCGCGAGGCTGCGCACCCGCGGATCGCCCGGCGGGAGGCCGAGGACGTGGCCGAAGTTCTGGTTCGA
>JACQEF010000296.1 GCA_016200745.1 Chloroflexota bacterium
TGGCGGCACCAGGTGGAGCACGACGACCGTCGCGTCGTGATGGGGGGCGATCGCGTCGGCATAGTGGAGGGCGAGCTCGGCGTGCGGGCCGCCACGGACCGGAACGAGCACCCGCTTGATCTCCTTCGATCCGCGCTGCTTCACGACGGCGATGTCGCACGGGGAATCGCGGACGACCTCGTCGATCGTCGGCGAAAACTTGGTCGGCGCGGAGCCGTCGCGGCCGTTCGGGATCTTGCCGCCCCAGCCGAAGATGATGAGGTCGGATTCCTGCTCACCCGACGCCTCGATGATCCCTTCCGCGGCGTGCCGGCCGATCCGCACGATCGGGTGGATCGTGGTCCCGTCGGGTGCGTAGTCGAGCACGCGCTGGAGGAGCCGCCGCGCGTGCCGGGCGCGCGTCGCACCTTCCGACAGCGGCATCCCCTCGGGCACCTCGACGATCCCCAGCGCGGACAGCTCGCCGGCCCGCTTGTCGAGCATCGCGGCACCCAGCCGGATCAGCTCCTCGGCCGTCATCGGGTTGGCGACCGGGATGAGGATCCGGGCCGGCAACGGGGTGCGGGCGGTCATGCCTCGGCCTCGTTCCAGCGCTGGACGAGGTACGGCTTGAGCAGCTCGAACTCGCGTGCCTGGCGCTCCACCCGGTCCTCCGCCTGGTCCGTGGTCACGTGGCGGTTCTCGATGATGAAGCTGCCCACCCGCCCGAAGTAGATCGGGACGAGCGCGGCGACGAGCGTCTCGAGGGATGGCTGCGGATCGCGGGCGGCCAGGACCAGGTCGTATACGACCCGGGCCCACAGGTCGTCCGAGAAGTTGAAGGCGGCCACCGCGTCGGCCATCTCCAGGGTCGTGGCCGCATTGGAGGCGACGTCACCGCCGAGCCCGAGCCGCGTCCGGGCGACGTCGGCGAGATGGCCGGCTTCCGCGGCGAGCTCGAGGACCGGTTCGGCCGTGGCCGGCGCGAGCATCCGCCGCCACGTGTCGGCGAGGGTCAGCGAGCCGGCGTGGAACTCGGACAGCAGCCGCAGCGTGTTCACCTCGAGTGGCGGCGGGTCGATGATCCGCTCGAAGCCGTAGGCCGGCACGTCGTGGCTGCCGCGGATCGGCAGCCACTGCTTCGAGTGCAGGACGGCCAGCCGCAGGATCGTCCCGACCACCTGCCGGAACATCGGCCCGAGGTCGGATCCCGGGTCCTTGGGGTCGTGGACCTTGGCCCCGAGCCGGGTCTGGCAGACCGCGAAGCCGCCGGCCAGCGCGGAGGTCGTCATCCAGATGTCGATGCCGAACTTGCTCACGTCGTCGGTCCAATCGTCCAGCGTGAGGTAGTGCTTCACCAGGTCGCCCGAGACGCCGAAGTCGCCGCCGATCGGCTGGCGGATGCGATGGCCGTACAGGGCCCGGGTCAGCGGGTAGGTGACGGTGTTGGTGATCGTGCCGTCGTACTTGTAGCGCGCGTAGAGCGGCGCGACGAAGTCGTAGCCGCCCTTGAGAATCGGCCCCGCCAGCAGCTCGATCCACTCGGGGACGATCGAGCGCAGGTCGGAGTCCACGACGACCAGCGCCTCGACCTCGAGCGCGGCGGCGATCTCGAAGATCGTCCGCAGCGCCGCGCCCTTGCCGCCGACCCCGTCGATCTCCGGGTAGGTCAGGCTGACCCGCTCGAGCTTGTTGGTGGGGCGGACGAGCAGGATCTGCTCGATGTAGCCGGGGGGCTCCGTCTCGACCACGACCCGGCCGGTTCCGTCCGGCGAGGCAGCGTCGGAGTTGACGACGACCGGGTGGAGGTCGGGAAAGTACTGGACGAGCCCCGCTTGCGCCGCCCGAACCACGTAGCCGATCGTCGCGGCGTTCTTGAAGCTCGGGATGCCGACCATGATGTCGGCCTTGCCCAGGCGCGCGATCTGTTCGCGGATCGCCGGCGTCAGCACGGTTTGGGGCACGCGCCCACCGTAACATCCCGTCCCGAGGCTGTCAGCTTTCGCGGCCGCCCCGATCAGCGCGGCAGCGGCGCGGTCGCCCAGTCCGGGCTCGTGGCGCCGGGCTGATAGCGGCTGTTCGCCGCCCGGAAGGTCAGCCCCACGAAGCCCTGGGCGCGCCACGATCGAATCCAGCCGGCGATCGGCGGACGGACGAAGGCCCCGCGACGCACGAGGCCCGATTCGGCCAGCACGTTGTCGAGCAGTCGCCGGCGCTCCAGCAGGGGGACGTCGAGCAGGGACTCCCCGTCGAGCCAGAGGAGGTCGAAGGCGACGTAGGTGACGACGTCGCCGGGTTCGAACGTCTCCGCGCGACGGATCGCGGCTCGCTGTTCGGCCGCCTCGGCGGCACGATTCCGGCGGGAGCCCAGGAAGAAATGCCCGATCGCGCTCTGCGCGCTGGTGTCCACGTCCACCTTGAGATAGACGCCCGTGCTGTCCTGGACGGCCTGCTTGGTCAGGAACCCGTCGAGGATCAGGCTCGGGCTGAGCGCCGCAGCCGCCAGCGCGTCGAGGATCTCCGGGTAGCCGTCGATGCGCTCGCCGTCCTCGTCGACCAGGGCGACGCCACCGGAGGCCAGCTTGCCCGGGTCACCGGCGTCGACCGCGGCCAGGGCTCGGATCCCGGCCCACTGCGGCTCCACGATCGGGTCGATGACGCGGTCCGGGCGCCCGTCGCCGAAGGCCTGCGGCCGGAGCGTGGCCATGACCGCGCGCGAGTCCGTCATCGGGCCATCGTACCCGGCTAAGATCGCGCCGTGACGAGCGCGGCCCGGTCTCCGGTTCGCGGATCAGGCGCCGGCCCACGCGGGCTGGCGGGCATGACGCCGACCGGCCGGACCATCGTTCCCGTGTCGTGGGCGCTGTACGACTTCGGGAACACGATCTTCTCGTTCGCGGTCGTGTCCGGCGCCATCGGGCTCTACCTGGTCAAGGACGCCCAGTTCGGCGAACGCGACGGCAACGTGCTCCTGTCGATCGCGGTCGTCGTCAGCGTCGGACTGAACGCCCTCGTGTCACCGGTGCTCGGTGCCATCTCGGACCGGGGCGGGCGGCGGCTGCCGTTCCTGCTGTTCTTCACGGCGGTCTGCGTCGCCACCACGTTCCTCATCGCCAACGTCCCGGCGATCATCGGCCTGGTCCTGTTCACGATCGCCAACTTCGCCTACCAGGCGGCGCTCATCTACTACGACGCCACGCTCAAGACCGTGAGCACGCCGGCCGCGCGCGGCCGGTTGTCCGGGATCGGGACGGCGATCGGTTACTGCGGGACGGTGTTCGTCGGGCTGATCATCTTCCTGCTCGACGTCCCGGTGGAGGATCGCTTCCGGCTCACGGCATTCCTGTTCGGGGCGTTCGCGATCCCGATCTTCCTGTTCGTCCGTGAACCGACGCCGCGGGGTCCGCGGCTGACCGCCCGCGATGTCGTGGAATCGCTCGGACAGCTCCGTCAGTCGATCGCCCACGCGCGGCTTGTTCCCGGGCTCGGCCGGTTCCTGGTGGGTCGATTCTTCTATTCGGACGCGGTCAACACGGTCATCGTCGTGATGAGCGTCGTCGCCGTGAAGGCCCTGGGCATGTCCGAGTCGGACGCCAATCTCATGCTGCTGTCGCTCACCTTCGTGGCGATCGGCATGAGCTTCGCCTGGGGCTGGCTGTGCGACCGGTACGGTCCCAAGCGGACGCTGGTCGTCGTCCTCGCGTCCTGGGCGGTCGGGCTGGTCCTCGGCGGTGTCGCGCTCGGGTTGGGCAGCGCCGGACTGCCGCCGTTCCTGATGGCCGGCGCGATCCTCGGCAGCGGCCTCGGCGGGGTGCAGGTGGCGGACCGGGTGCTGATGGTGCGGCTGTCGCCGCCGGACCGGCTTGGCGAGTTCTTCGGGCTGTACGGGCTGGTCGGCAAGGGCAGCCAGGTCGTTGGCCAGCTCCTCTACGGGGCGACGATCTTCCTGCTGATCGACGCGGTCGGGACTGGCGCGTACCAGGTCGCGGTCCTCAGCCTGCTCGTCACGATGCTGATCGGGCTGTGGCTGGTGTGGCCGGTCCGGGACGACTGGGCGGGATCGGGCGAGACCCGGACGCGCCCGGGAGCCGAGGCGGCCCGGGCGCCGGCGGCCGTCCCGCCCTCGGCCCGTCAGTCGGGGTAGCCGTCCGGGTGTGCCTGGCGCCAAGCCCAGGCTGAGCCGATCATCGCGTCGAGGGTCGGTCGGGCGGCGCGCCAGCCAAGGACCTCGGTGGCACGCGTGGATTGGGCCACCAGCGCGGGCGGGTCGCCGGCCCGGCGCGCCCCGACGGCAAACGGGATCGTCTGACCGACCGCGGTCTCTGCCGCGGCGATGACCTGGCGGATGGAGAACCCGCCGCCGCTCCCCAGGTTGCAGACGAGCGGCTCGTCCGTCCGGCGGTCGCCGGGCGCGGTCGCTTCGATCGCGAGCCGGTGCGCGTCGGCGAGGTCGGCGACGTCGATGTAGTCGCGGATGCAGGTCCCGTCCGGCGTCGGGTAGTCATCGCCGAACACGGTCAGCTCCGTCCGGCCCAGCGCCGCCCGGAGGATGTTCGGGATCAGGTGCGTCTCCGGATCGTGGTCCTCGCCGAGCGTCGCCGTGGCTCCCGCGACGTTGAAGTAGCGCAGGGTCACGCTGCGGAGTCCGTACGCGCGCCCGTACCAGCCGAGGGCGGCCTCGAACGCGCGCTTGCTCTCGCCGTACGGATTGATCGGCCTGAGCGGCGCATCCTCGGTGATCGGCGTCGAGTCCGGCGTCCCGTAGACCGCGGCCGTCGAGGAGAACACGAGCCGCTCGACGCCGCCCGCGCGTGCTGCGTCGAGCAGTGCGATCCCGCCGGCGACGTTGTCGCGGAAGTAGCGCGACGGGTCGCGGATCGATTCGCTCACCAGCGACCGGGCGGCACAGTGCAGGATCGCGTCGATCCGCTCGGCTCGGAGGAGGGCCGCGACCGCGCTCGCGTCGGCGTAGGTCCCCGTGTGCAGGGTCGCCCCCATCGGGACCGCCGCGCGATGGCCCGTGGTCAGGTCGTCGAGGACGACCACCTCGTAGCCGGCATCCAGGAAGGCCTCGGCGGAGACGGAGCCCACGTAGCCCGCGCCGCCCGTGATCAGGATTCGCGTCATGCCCAAAACGATACGTGTTGGGCGGCCTCAGGGTAGGTCGCGCTGCATCGTCCGGCTGATGGACCGCGGGACATACCCTAGCCGGACGTTGAGTCGCTGCATCGTCTCGTTGCCGCGCTGCGTCCAGGTCACGATCTCCCGGATCCCGTTGGCGGAGGCCCAGGCCAGCTGGCGACGCTTGAGCGCCTCCGCGAGACCGCGTCCCCGCCACGCGCGGTCGACCACCGTCAGTCCGTTCTCGGCCCGGGTCGCGTCGTCGCTGAAGGCCAGCAGCCCGGCGTACCCGACGATCGCGCCATCGGCCAATGCCACGAACGATCCGTCGGGGCGCGTCGCCTCTTCGGTCATCCAATCGTTGAGCGTGAGTTGCGCCGTGCCGGAGGCAAGGGGGAGATCCCCGACGCCCGCCCGTGCCAGCGGGAAGGTGCGCTCGAGCAGCTCGGGCTGCTCGGCAACGGTCGTGAACGCGACGCCCTCGTAGGGCCCGGGTTCAGGCTCCAACTCACCCACGATCCGGACGTGCTCGACCTGTTGATCGATCTCCTCGAACCCGTGCCGGCGGGCGAAGGCGAACGACCCGTCGTCGCCGGCATGCGCCCTGGCGGTGTCGAAACCCAGGCTGACCAGGTGGGCGAACAGCGCGGCCAGCACGGCCGAGCCCGCTCCCCGCCGGCGGTGCTCCGGCAGGATCCTCGGCGCGACGAAGCCGCCGGAGATCTGCGAGCGATCGGCCAGCCCGCTGCCGACGAGGATCCCACGCGTCTCCGCCAGGATCAGCAGCCGATCCGGGGTCCCGAGTGCCCGAAGCTGTTCGGTCGTCGGCGAGGCCTCGTCCGGCGCGACCGCACGGCGGACTCGCCGCCACGCCTCCAGGTCGTCGTCCGTGACGGCAGGGCGGATCTCGATCCGTGTTGTCACGGCGACCGCGGTCGACGCCGCAGCAGTCGATCGAGATAGGAACGTCGCTCGGGCTCGGCCCCGAAGGGTTCCCAGCGTGCCTGGCTCGGGGCCGGCGGCCCGACCTCGGCGTCCGCCGCTCGCTCGACGCTCGCTGCGCCGACCGGCCCTGCCTCGGCTGGCCCAATAGACACCCCGCGTGCCCGCAGCACCTCCTCGAGCCGCTGGACCATCCGCTGCGCGGCGTTGTTCTCGGGGTCGATGGCGAGCGCGCGGCGTGCGAACGTCAGCGCCCCCACCTCGTCCGAGCGCTCGAGCGTGACGCGCGCCAGGCCCACGACCGCGATCGAGTTGTGCGGGTCGGCCGCGATCACCTGCCGGTAGAGCGCCTCCGCTCGATCGAGCAGGCCGACCGACAGCGCCCCTTCCGCCTGGAGCAGCAGCTCGATCACGAGGCGTCCGGGACCATCGACCGGGCAAGGAGCAACAGCGTCGGCCGGTCGTTGAGGGTGGGGTCGGCGATCACCCGTTCGAGGAGCGCGTCGAGGATGCGCCCCAGGATCGGGCCCTGCGGCAGCCCCAGCTCGCCCATCAGGTCGCTGCCGTCCACCGCCAGCCCGCGCCGGTCGAGGACCGCCTCGGCCGCCAGCTCTGCCTCGACCCGCGCCCTGAGCTCCCCCAGGCCGGCACCGGCCGGCAGTCCGGACCCGGCGTTGTCGGCTTCGCGCAGCGCGAGGAGCTCGGCGAGGGCGCCGTCACCGAGCCCCTCGATCCTGGCGATGAAGCGCCGGACCGCGGCATCGGACCAGCTCGACGCATAGCTGAACATGTGGTTGCGGACGAGCTCGACCACGCGCTCCCGAACGGCGCGCGGCGCGCGCACGCGGTCGAGGAACGCGCCGGCGAGCCGTGCCCCGACCACCTCGTGGCCCAGGAAGTGGCCGTCGGCGAACGTCGCCGGCTTGCCGATGTCGTGGAGGAGCGCCGCCAGCCGGACGATCGGGCGGTCCGGCGGGGCGGCATCCACCGATCGCAGGGTGTGATCCCAGAGATCCTCGTCCGGGACCTTGTTCTGGGGGATCCCGCGCTGGGCCGCCAGCTCGGGCGAGATGGCCCCGAGCAGGCCCGTGTCGCTCATGAGCCGGAGCCCGACCGACGGAACCGGCGCCGCCAGGAGTCGGTCGAGCTCGGTCGCGATCCGCTCGCCGGACAGGTGCGCCACCAGGCTCGAGCGCGCCTCGATGCCGGCCAGCGTGGACGTCTCGATCCCGAAGCCGAGCGTCGCCGCGAGCCGGACCGCGCGCACCATCCGGAGGGCGTCCTCCTCGAACCGGGCTTCCGGCTCGCCGACGGCCCGCAGGATCCTGGCCTCCACATCGGCGCGCCCCGAGTACGGGTCGACCAGGCTTGCCTCCGCGCCGGCTCGCGCACCCCAGGCCATCGCGTTCGCCGTGAAGTCGCGGCGGGCGAGGTCGACCTGGATGGTGCCGGTGAACTCGACCCGGTGCGGCCGCCGGAAGTCGGCGTAATCATGGTCGCTCCGGAACGTCGTGACCTCGTAGAGCTCGCCGGCGCGCGGCACCGCCACGGTCCCGAAGCGGTTCTCGTAGGCAGCCTCCGGGAAGAGCTCCAGGAGCCGCTCGGGCAGCGCGTCGGTCGCCAGGTCCCAGTCGGCCGGCGGCCGGCCGAGCAGCACGTCGCGAAGCGAGCCGCCGACCACGTAGCCGGCCTGCCCCGCCGCCCAGAGCGTCTCGAGGAGCTCGGTGACCGGGACCGGGATGGCGTCCTGGATCGACGTCAGTTGCGCCCCAGGAAGAGGTAGGTCCGCCAGGCCTCGTTGCGGTCGTCGCCGAGATACGGCGTGAACAGCGAGTAGATGTCGCTCCGCGGCTCGAACGGCTGGCGGGCCAGGTGCAGGCGTGCCTCTTCGAGCGTCTTGCCGCCCTTGCGATGGTTGCATGGCTTGCAGGCGGCGACGAGGTTCTCCCAGGTGTGGCTGCCGCCGCGATGCCGCGGCATCACGTGGTCGAGGGTCAGGTCGTGCGACTGGCGACCGCAGTACTGGCAGGTGTGCCGGTCCCGGGCGAACACCTCGCGACGCGACAGCTTGACGCGCGGCCGCGGTCGCCGGATGAGGTGCTGGAGCCGGATCACGGAGGGCGCACGGTATTCGGTCCGCACCGTCCGGATCACCTGGTGGTCGTACTCGATCACTTCGGCCTTCTCGCCGAAGACCAGGCGGAAGGCGCGGGGCAGGTTACAGACGTTGAGCGGCTCGTAGTTCTGATTGAGAACGAGTACGACACCGTCCATCGAGCGGGACGATAGCAGAAGCGGTCGAACCTGCAGCGCGGCTACGCACGACCCGTGGCCGCGCCGCTGGCCGGGTCCCAGCCACCCGCCTGGCCGACCTTGCTCGTCACCGGCCGGCCCAGGGCACCGGCGATGAATCGGGCGGCGTCGAGCACGCCCGCCTGGTCCACGCCGTGTTCCATGCCCGATCGGTCGAGGAAGTAGACGAGGTCCTCGGTGGCGAGATTGCCCGCGGCGCCCGGCGCGTACGGACAGCCGCCCGTCCCGCCGGTCGAGGCGTCGAAGCAGCGCACGCCCGCCTCCAGCCCGGCCGCCACGTCGGCCAGCGCGGTCCCGCGCGTGTCGTGGAAATGGAACGCGATCCGATCCAGCGGGATCCCGGCGTCGATGGCCAGCCCGGTCAGCCGCCTGACCTGCGACGGCACTCCGACCCCGATGGTGTCGCCGAAGCAAACCTCGTCCACGCCGAGGGCGAGGAGCCGGAGCGCTACCTCGACGGCGCGGGCGGGATCGACCCGTCCGGTGTACGGGCACCCGAACGCGGTCGACACGTAGCCGCGCCGCCACCAGCCGAGCTCAGCCGCTCGCTCGAGGACGGGCACGAACGCCGCGATCGATTCGTCGACGGTCATCCCGATGTTGGCGCTCGTGAACGCGTCCGTGGCGGCGGTGAACACCGCGATCGCGTCGGCGCCCGCCGCCTCGGCACGGGCCAGCCCGCGCAGGTTCGGGACGAGCACCGGATAGCGCACCTCGGGCCGCCGTGACAGACCCTCGAGCAGCCGGTCGGCGTCCGCCAGCTGCGGGATGGCGCTCGGCGCCACGAAGCTCGTCGCCTCGATCTCGCGCAGGCCGGCGTCGGCGAGGAGCTCGATGAATCGCGCCTTGGTCGCCGTCGCGACGGCGACCGCCTCGTTCTGCAGGCCGTCGCGCGGGCCGACCTCGTAGATCCGGACGCGCTCGCTCATTTCGGCTCGTCGCTGCCGCGCGTCAGCCGAGCGGCGGATCCATCGCCCGCTCGAGGCGGGCGATCTCGACCTCGATCCGGCCGATCAGGTCGATCGCGGCCACGTGTTCCGGGCTGCCGTGCGGCGCGGCGTTTCGTCGGCGCCGCGTCTCGCGGTGGAGCGCCAGCAGCTCCTCCCGGCTTCCCGGCAGGTTGATGGTGTCGGCGCGCTTGTGGGCCATGGGAACCTCCGTGTCGAAACGGCGCTGAGCGTACCCGAAGCGGCCGGATCAGGGTTCGACGATCGCGAGGACCTGGCCGCGGACGACCTGGTCGGCGGGCCGGACACGAAGCTCGGCGAGCCGCCCGGCGATCGGTGCCGTGACGGCGTGCTCCATCTTCATGGCCTCGAGCGTGACGATCGCGTCGCCGGCCTCGAGCTGGTCGCCGGCGGCGTGGTAGACGCTGACCACGGCACCCGGCATCGGCGCGATCACCTCGGCCGGGCCGAGCTCGCCGAGCGTGTGATGGGCCATCGCGGCGCGGGCGGCGTTCGCGACATCCGGTGGCGGCGCCAGGCGGAAGGCCACGCTGCGACCCGCCACGTCCAGATGGACGACGTCGCCCACGACGACCCGGTCGACCGTCGCCGGGCCCTGCGCCGGCGTCACCGAGCGAACGACGCCGTCCGCCTCCAGCCGGATCGAGCGCTCGGCGTTGAGCCGCCAGCCACCGCCCCATGGGTCCGCGTCGGCCGCCGGGCCGGCCGCCGCGGCCGCGGCCGCCCAGGCATCGTCGGGGATCGCCGTCCGCTCCGACCAGTCGTCCGGCGGCCAGAGGCGATCCAGCGTGTCGGTCCGGACGTCGCCCGCGAGGACGACCGGCTGGCGGACCAGCCAGCGGAGGAACCGGAGGTTGGTCACGACGCCCAGGAGCACCGTGCCGTCGAGCGCCGCGGCGAGCCGCCGGAGCGCGCCCGGCCGGTCCGGCCCCCACGCGATCAGCTTCGCCAGCATCGGGTCGAACCGGCCGCCGATTTCGGTGCCGACCTCGATTCCGGCGTCGACCCGGATCCCGTCGCCCGATGGCCAGCGGAGCATCTCGACCCGGCCGGTCGCCGGCAGGAACCCGTCCTCCGCGTCCTCCGCGTACAGGCGGACCTCGACCGCGTGGCCGGTGGCGGGTGGCGCCGTGCCGTCGGGAAGGTCCAGTCGCGCGCCGGCGGCGATCCGCAGCTGGTCGGCGACGAGGTCGCGCCCGGTGACGAGCTCGGTGACCGGGTGCTCGACCTGGAGCCGCGTGTTCATCTCGAGGAAGCTGAACGACCCGTGTTCGTCCACGAGGAACTCGCACGTTCCGGCGCCGACGTAGCCGACCGCCCGCCCGAGTGCCAGCGCGGCGTCGCCGAGCCGCTGCCGCAGGTCGCCGTCGACCGCCGGCGACGGCGCCTCCTCGAGCACCTTCTGGTGGCGACGCTGCACCGAGCAGTCGCGCTCGCCGAGCTGGACGCCCTGGCCCGCCGCGTCGAACAGGACCTGGATCTCGACGTGGCGGCCGCCCTCGACCAGCCGCTCGAGGATCAGCCGATCGTCGCCAAACGCCGCCATCGCCTCCCGTCGGGCGGCGGCCAGCGCCTCGAGCAGTCCGCTCGGCTCCCGAACGATGCGCATCCCCTTGCCGCCGCCGCCGGCGGCCGGTTTGACCAGGACCGGGAAGCCGATGCGCCCCGCCGCGCCCGCCAGCGCCGCGTCGGCCTGGTCGGCTTCGTCGTAGCCGGCGAGGACCGGGATGCCCAGCGAGGCGGCCAGCCGACGCGCCGCGGCCTTGTCGCCCATCGCCCGGATGGCGGCGGAAGGCGGCCCCACCCAGGCCAGCCCGGCACGCGCGACCGCGTCGGCGAATTGGGCGTTCTCCGCGAGGAACCCGACACCCGGGTGGAGCGCGTCCGCCTCCGATGCCACGGCCGCGGCAACGACGGCCTCGAGGTCCAGCAGGTCGAGCGCGTTCGGACCCTCGGTAGATGGCATGAGTGCCGTGATCCCCAGTCGCCGACACGTCCGCGCGATCCGGACGGCGATCTCGCCCCGATTGGCGATGAACACGGAGCGAATCGGGCGCTCGCCATCCACGGCAGCGCCACGGAGATCGTGCGTCGCGACGAACGCGCCAA
>JACQEF010000297.1 GCA_016200745.1 Chloroflexota bacterium
CGACGGTTGACCGTGGTCGCGACCAGGGTCCCGCCGGGCCGGAGCCAGCGTCGGAGATTGGCCAGCGCGGCGCCGGGATCGGCGAAATGCTCGAGCGTGAAGCTCGACAGGGCGAGGTCGAACGTGCCGTCGGCGAAGGCCGCGCCGTCGGCGCACAGGTCGACGATGGCGAACTCGTCGAGGTGGGGCAGGGGAACGCTCGGCTCGTGGATGTCGGCGCCGACCAGTCGGGTGATCCTGGGCCGGAAGCCGCGGAGCGCGGACACGCGACCGCAGCCGGCGTCGAGGACCGCCACGGTACCCGGCGAGCGGGTCTCGGCGGCCACGAGGCCGCGATCGAGCGCCTCGCGGACGAGGCTTCCGACGCTGGGGTCGATCCCCAGCCTGGGCAGCAGGGCGAACCGCCCGGGTTCAGCCACCCTCACCAGGCGGTGGAGGTCGCGGCCTCGGTGATGCCCTGCGCCTCCAGCCAGCGTTCCGCGTCGATGGCCGCCTTGCACCCGTCGGCGGCGGCGGTCACGGCCTGGCGGTAGCGATGGTCGTGGACGTCGCCCGCGATGAACACGCCGTCGATCTTCGAGCCGGTCTCGTCGTGGACGACGAGATAGCCGGCCTGGTCGACCTCGAGCCAGTCGCGGAACGCCTCGGTGTTCGGTCGGTAGCCGATGGCGATGAACAGGCCGTCGATCGGCATCGTCGTCTCGTCGCCGGACTTGGTGTCGCGCAGGCGAACCGCGTCCACCTTGGTGTCGCCGAGGACCTCCTCGACTGCCGTGTTCGGGTGGACGTCGATCTTGGGGTTGGCCAGCGCCCGGTCGATCATGATCTTCGACGCGCGGAACGTGTCGCGCCGGTGGAGCAGGTGGACCTTGGTGGCGAACCGGGTCAGGTAGGTCGCCTCCTCGAACGCGGTGTCGCCGCCGCCGACGACCGCGATCTCGCGGTCGCGGAAGAAGAACCCGTCGCACGTGGCGCAGGCCGACACGCCGCGTCCGCGCAGCCGGGTCTCGCTGTCGAGCCCGAGCCACAGGGCCGACGCCCCGGTCGCGATGATCACCGCCTGGGCGCGGTACTCGGTGCCGCGGGCGAACAGCCGGAAGGGCCGCCCGGAGAAGTCGACCCGCTCGATGTCGACGTCCACGAACCGGGCGCCGACGCGCTCCGCCTGGCCGCGCATCGCGGCCATCAGGTCCGGGCCCTGGATCGGCTCGACGAAGCCGGGGAAGTTCTCAACGTCGCTCGTCAGCATCAGCTGGCCGCCCGGCGCCGATCCAGCCAGCACGACCGGTTCGAGGTTGGCGCGCGCCGCATAGATCGCCGCGGTGAGCCCGGCCGGGCCCGACCCGACGATCACGACCTTGGCGTCGACGCGGTCGCCCGCGCTCCTGATGGTGGACGGTCCGCCGGTCGCGGTGGTCGGCGCGTTGGCATCGTCGAGCAGGGCGATGCTGAAGCCGCCGAACGGGTTGGATGCCCCGGCGGCCGGAGGTTCCTTGTCGTTCATCGCTGGCATCGTACCACGGATGCGATACTCCCTGGGGGTATGGCTACAGGGCGTGGACCAGGGGCAGGACGGCCTGCCCGAGCAGGTCCAGCTGGTCCGGGACATGGACGCGATCCAGGGAGACGATCACGTGCTGGACGCCGACGTCGGCGAGGTCGCCGAACTGGTCCACGACCTGGCTCGGCGAGGCCGTCCCGGACCGGCCGTCGCGCGAGATCCGGACGTCCTGCAGCGTGGACCGCTCGATCTCGTCGGGGTCGCGTCCCACGGCCTCGCAGTGCCGGTCGAGGATGGCGTACTTGCGGGCGATCGCCTCGGGCGACCCGAAGACGTTGCACGCGTCCGCGTACTGGGCCACCAGCCGGAGCGTCTTCTTCTCACCACCGCCACCGACCATGATCGGGACGCGCGGACGCGACAGCGACTGCGGCGAGTTCAGCAGCCGCGCCGCGTGATAGTGCCGGCCGTCGAAGGTTCCCTCGCTGCCGCGCTCCCCCTCGAACATGGCCTGGGCGATCTGGAGCGTCTCCTCGAGCAGCTCGAACCGCTCCCCGAGCGGCGGGAAGGGGAACGCCAGGCCATGCGATTCCTCGGCGTTCCAGGCCGCACCGATGCCCAGCCAGGCGCGGCCGCCCGACAGCACGTCCAGGGTGGTCGTCGCCTTGACCCACAGCCCGGGGTGGCGGTAGTGGACGCCGCCGACCATCAGCCCGAGGCGCGCTCGCGACGAATGCGCCGCCATGTAGCCGAGCGCGGTCATCCCCTCGAGCATCGGCTCCTCGGGCCGGCCGACGCCGCGGATCTGGAAGAAGTGATCCATGACCCAGATCGAATCGAAGCCGAGGTCGTCGGCCTGGCGGGTGATCCGGGCGAGGGTGGACCCGATGGCCTCGGCTCCCCCGGGCCACGTGAACGAGTCGATCTGGAGGCCGAGCTTCATCCGCGCAGCCTAGGGGAAGAGGTCCATCTCGTGCGGGATCAGCGTGTCTCGGATCGGCGTCTCGCCGCGGGTGAAGGCTGCTCCCCGGACGAGCGCCACGGGACGACCGGCGGTCTTGCCGAGGGCCAGCTCGGCGGCTGCGGCGAGCTCGTCGGCGAGGGCCCGGACCGTCGCGTGCATGACCCGCCCGTCTGCGTCGGGAACGCCGCGCAGGTCGTCGAGCGGCTCCAGCCCGGAGACGCCGATCGCGACGTCGGTGATCCCCCAGCGCCACGGCCGGCCGAAGGAGTCGGACACGATGACCGGGACGTCGGTGGCGAAGCGAGCCCGGAGCGCCTCCCGCAGCCGTCGCGCCGAAGCGTCGGGGTCGGTCGGGAGCAACGTGACGACGTTCCCGCTCGCCGGGCCGACGTTCGAGGCGTCGACCCCGCCGTTGGCGCAGACGAACCCGTGCCGCGTCTCGGTGATCAGCACGCCATGCGCCATCCGAACCACCCGTCGAGCCTCGCGCAGGACCACCTCGATCTGGCGCGGGTCGCGATCGAAGCGGGTCGCGAAGTCGACGGCTTCGGGTCGCGGCGTGACCTTGGTGAGGTCCACAACCGCGCCCTCCGCCTTCGACACGACCTTCTGCGTCACGACCACGACGTCGTCTGCGGCGAGCGGCAAAGCACCCGCCGTTCGATCGAGCGCGTCCCCGATCAGCGCCGCCAGGTCGTCGCCGGGGCGGACCTCGGGGATGCCGTCGAGGGCGAGGACTCGCAGAGAACCGTCAGCCGGCACCGATCCCCTCGGGCGCCATCGACTCGACCAGGACCAGGTCGGCCGGGGTGTCGATGTCGAGTGTGAGCGGGCCGTCGATCTCGACGAAGCGCGCCCCCGCCGCCTCCGCCGCGAGTCGGTGGGCAAATCGGCTTCCGGCGCCGAAGCTGAAGCCGATGACGTCCGGTGGCCGGAGGGCGAGCGCGTTCGTCCCGGTCTGGTGCCGGTCGGTCACCAGCGCGACCGCGTGCGCGGCCGCGGCTAGCGGCTCGAGGACGTTCGCGATCGCGCCGGCGGAGATGAACGCGAGGTCGATCGGCAGGACCAGGAGTGCATCGGCGCCGCCCGCCACGACGTCCGCCCGGCCCTCGTCGAGTCCGGCATTCAGCCCCCGGCTACGCTGGCGGAGCGTCCGGGCGCCCAGCTCGGCCGCGCGCCGGAGGACGTCACGATCGGGGCTGACGACAAGGACGTCCTCCAGAAGGGGGAGCGCGAGGGCCGCCTCGACGGTCTCCGTCAGGAGCCGCTCGGTCAGGTCCTGGCGCTCCTCGGCGTCGAGCGTCCGGCCGAGCCGCGACTTGGCGTCCTCGAACGTGGCGACGGGGATGATCGCGGCGATCCGGGCGGGTGGGGTCGGATTCATCGTGATCCGGCGAACTCCAGGACGGCTTTGGCGAGGCGGGCGCGGCTCGCGTCGTCGGTCATCATCGTGTCGGTCACCAGCGTCCGCCACCCAAGCGCTCGGATGTCCGGCTCCTGGTCGCGGTCGACCTCGTCGAGCACGAACCCGTCGAGCAGCTCGCGGTAGCCGGCGGCAACGCCGCGCGCGCTGGACTCGAGGCCGAGCGAGGCGAGCATCCGATCGGCCGGACCTTTGAGCGCGACCCCGCCGACGATCGGGCTGACCGCGACGACCGGGACGCCGCGCGCCCGTGCCTCGCCCAAGAGGTCCCACATGCCCGGGACGGCGAGGATCGGCCCGATCGAGACGATCGGGTTGGACGGGCCGATGACGACGGCAGTCGCGGCGCCGATCGCGGCTTCCACGCGCGGTGTGGGGGCGGCCGCCTGGATCCCGTCGAATCGGACCTCGCGAACCTCCGGGGCCTGTCGCAGGTGGACGAAGTACTCCTGGAAGTCGAGCCAGCCGTCATCGGTCCGTACCTGCGTGCGGACCCGCGCGTCCGTCATCGGCAGGATCGCGCTGGGGATCCCGCGAGTCGCCTGAAGCGCGAGGACAGCATCCGTGACCGACGCTCCCCGGCTGATCCGGGCGGTTCGCGCGATGTGGGTCGCAAAGTCGCGGTCGCCGAGGCGGAACCAGGTCTCCTCGCCGTAGGTGCCGAGCTCCTCGATCACGGTCCAGGTCTCGCCGGCGATCCCCCAGCCGCGTTCGGCGTCGAACCGTCCGTCCAGCTGATACAGCGTGGCGTCGTGGTCGGGCATCACCAGCAGCCCATGCCGCTCGACGTCATCCGCCGTGTTGACGACCACCGCCAGGTCGCCGGCGGGCAGGACCAGCTGCAGCCCGCGGGCCAGCTTGGCGCCGCCCGTTCCACCGGCGAGGGCGACGATCGTCACCCCGCGAGCGGCCGGCTGCCGTGCCGCGAGGGCCGCCGCGTCGAGAGCGGCATCAGTCGACGTAGTCGACGATCCGCGCCGGACGGATGCGGAAGCTGATCCGTTGCTGCCTGGTGAAGCTCTCGCGGATCAACCGCTCGGCCTTGGCCGGGTCGTCCGCGTGATAGCGGCGGGCCATGCCCGCGATGTCGGCCTGCGCGATCGCCTGGTCCTCGACCGGCTCGGCCGTCCCGCTGATGGTCACCCAGCGATACCCGTCCTCGTTGGCGATCGACAGCGAGACGCGCGGATCGCGGAGGAGGTTCGACGGCCAGCGCCGGCCGACCGCGCTGTTGACGAGGATCTCGTCGCCGTTGACGGTGTACCAGACCACGGCCTGTCGGATGGATCCGTCCGCGTCGATGGTCGCGATCGTGGCGAACCGGGTCGTGTCGATGAAGGCGCGGGTCTCGTCTTCGATGCTGGCGGCGGGAGTGTCACCCGCGGTGGCGGGGCCGGTGTGCATGCGTCTCTCCTATGTCAAGCGGCGGCAGCCAGGCTGGTCGACCTGGCTGTCTCGTCGGCTCGGAGGCGCCGGAAGACCTCGTCGCTGATCCGACGACGCAGCGTCCGAAGGGCCTCGGTCCTGGTGTTGCCGGCGGCCATCCG
>JACQEF010000293.1 GCA_016200745.1 Chloroflexota bacterium
CTCGGGTGGTGGCTGGCGAAGCCAGACGATGAACGCGACCACGAACCGCAGGATCAGCGACAACCCGTACGACGTGCACCAGACGCACACCGCGTGGATCACGAACAGCTGCAGGTAGAGGAAGTAGAGTTCGAAGATCACGCCGGCCAGCGACAGGCCGTAGTGCGCGAGCAGCAGCCCGTAGAGGTCGGTCTTCCACCAGGCGACGGCGAACGACAGCAGGATGATCGACAGGCCCACGCCGTAGACCGCCACGGGGATCCCGCCAATGCGGCTGTATTCGCTGAGCGCGACCTCCTCGCAGCCCTTGATCGGGCCGCAGACGGGCGTCCCGCCGCCGAGCTCGACCACCGACAGGTAGGCGGCGATGAGCAGCCCGCAGACGTCCAGGACCGCGAGGATGATGCCCGGATGAACGCCGAACAGGCGCCTCGCGGGGGCCCGCTGGGCGAGGATGCTCACGACGGCGAGGGTACCGGATCGCCGGCCGCCGCCGCTTCGATCATCGCCCCCAATTGGGCGGCACTTCGGAGCCCGACGACGACCTGTCCGTTGATGCTCATGGTCGGCGTCGCGTTGACCCCGGCCTTGACGGCGGCGGCCGTCTCTGCGCGGACGGCGGCCTGCTGCTCGCCGGTCGTGCGGCAGGCGTCCCAGGCTGCGATGTCGAGACCAGCCTTGGTCGCGATGGCGCGCAGCCGCGCGTCATTGAAGGCGCCCTGGTTCTCACCGATCTGGTTGGCGAACAGCAGGTTGTTGTACTGCCAGTAGAGGTCCTGGTCGAGGGCACAGCGCGCCCCCGCGGCGGCCTCGACCGACTCATCGAACGGCGATGACGATCGCTGGCCCTGGAAGGCCGCGTCGTGATTCACGATCCTCAGCGTCCCGCTCGTGACGTACGTGCGGATGAGGCTCGGCTCGACCAGCTCGGCAAACTGGCCACAGACCGGACACTGGTAGTCCGACCACACGTCGAGGGTCACCGGAGCGTCCGCCTTGCCGAGCGTCCGCCCGTCGGCGAGATCGACGGGAACCTGGACGACCGATGCGTTGAGGTTCGACGTGTCGATCGACTTCGGGGCGGTCCCCTGCATGACCAGGAGCACCCCGATGAGCACGATTCCGATGAGGCCGAACCCAGCGGTCACCCAGATCAGCGGCGAGGGACCGCGTCGAGGGCTGTCGGCGGGACGGCGGCCGGTGCCGTCCGCCCGTGTGGCCCGGTCGGCGAGGCGGCGTTCGTGTCGGCTCGACGGCGCCGGGGCGTCTGTCCTGCTGGTCAACGTGGTTCTCCTGGGCCCGTCTCGTGGGCCGCCCGTTGCGAGGCAGCGCGACACACGGGCGCGTGAACCAGCATCGCGACGGGCACCCGGGCCGGGCAGTGCCGACCGGACCGAAGGCCCTGGGCCCTTTGGACCGGCGCGAGCATTCACGGCGAGGATATTGAGACTCTGTCTCATTCGTGCTACGATTCGGCCGTGGCGACGCCAACACCGATCACCAGCGCACTCGACCGCGCCGGCTACCGACTGACGGCGCCCCGCCAGGCGCTGGCCGCGCTGATCGCGGACCAGGACGGCCATTTCACGGCGGCCGGGCTCGTCGCCGCCGCCCGGAGCCGTCGGCTTGGCGTTGGTCGGGCGACCGTCTTCCGGACCCTCGAGGTGCTCGAGGCCATCGGCGCGATCGAGCGTCTCGACCTGCCGGGCGGCGAGCACGCCTATGTCGGCTGCAAGCCCGCGCACCACCACCACGTCGTCTGTTCTCGTTGCGGGCGGACCAGCGAGATCCGGGACGCGGACCTCCAGCGGGTGGTCCGTCACGTGGCCCGCCAGACCGGCTACCGCGTCGACGAGCACCGCCTCGAGCTGTTCGGCCTGTGCCCGGCCTGCCTGGCCGGCGACGCGCGGCCGAAGGCCAGGAAGTCCTGACATGCCGGTGACGGCGATCCTCGTCTCGGCGGGCGCGTTCCTGTCCGCGTTCGCGGGCGGGCTGATCGCCATCCGGGCCGCCCAGCAGGTCGGGATGATCATCGCGATCGGCGCCGGGATCCGGATCGGCGCGGCGTTCTTCGACCTGATCCCGGAGGCGGAGACACTGGTCGGCGGCTCGCTCAACACCGTGATGCTGGCGACCGCGGTGGGCTTCCTGGCGTTCTACGGGGTCGAGAAGCTGACGACCGTCCACGTCGGGCACGAGGCGGCGGCCGAGCTCGACCACGGCGACGCCGCGCACCGTCACGTCGGGGTCATCGGCGCGAGCGGGATGAGCATCCACAGCTTCCTCGACGGCGTGGCACTGGCGGCCGGCCTGCTGGTCGGCGGCGGGCTCGGACTGGTCATCGCCGTGGTCGTCATCGTCCACCGGTTCAGTGACGGCATCTCCGTCGTGAGCATGCTGATGGCAAGCCGGACGCCGGTTCGCGAGACCTATCGCTGGGTGTCGGTCGTGGCGATCGCCCCGGTGCTCGGCGTCCTGCTCGGCACGGTGATCAGCGTGCCGGACCAGGTCCTCGGGATCCTGCTGGCCGTGTTCGCCGGGTTCTTCCTGTACGTCGGCGCCGCCGAGTTGCTGCCCGAGGCGCACCGGTCCAACCGGTCCCGCTGGGTCGCGGTGGGGACCCTGGCCGGGGTGGTGGCGATCTACCTGTTCTCGGTGGCGACCGGGGCTGTCGGGTAGCCTCGCGGGTCGCCGCGGACGATGGCCGTCGTCAGCGACCGGCCGCCCGGAGCTCGTCGATCGTCGGCATGCCGTCGCGCGCCCCGGCGCGCGTCGTCGCGAGCGAAGCCGCACGGACAGCCCGCGCCGCCGCGTCGCCGAGCGGCAGACCCTCCGCGAGTCCGGCCGCCAGCGCCCCGTTCAGGGTGTCACCCGCGCCGGTTGAATCGACCACGCCGACCGGTGGCGCGGAAATCGTCTTCGCCTGGCCGGACTCCACGAGCAGGGCGCCGTCGGCACCGAGGCTCACCAGGACCGCCCGCAGCCCCAGTCGGTCGAGCAGCGCCACGGCCGCATCCACGGGCGCGGCGTCGGCAGGCAGCCCGACGAGGCCGGCGAGGGTCGCCAGCTCACCGCGGTTCGGGGTGAGGATGTCGGCCAGGGCGAGCGTGGACGCGTCGAGGCCGCCGGCCGGTGCCGGGTTGAGGATCGTGGTGGCGCCGCTCGCCCGCCCGATCCGGAGCGCCTCGTGCGCGACCGGCGTGGGGATCTCGTGGCCGACCAGCACGATGTCGCCGGGTCCCGGCTGCAGCGTCGCGAGTGCCCCGCGAACGTGCTCCGGCCCGAGCGCGACGTTCGAACCGCCGGCCACGGCGATGCTGTTCTCGCCGTTCGCGTCCACGAGGATCAGCGCGACGCCCGTCGCCTCCTCGAGGCAGGCGAGCCCGCGGAGATCGATCCGGTCGGCCGCCAGGGCGTCTCGCGCGTCGCGCCCGAAGGCGTCGCCGCCGATCGCGCCGACGAACGCCGTGAGAGCCCCGAGCCGGGCGGCCGCGACCGCCTGGTTGCCGCCCTTGCCGCCGTGATGCCGCTCGAACCGGCCGCCGACGACGGTCTCGCCGGGCGCCGGGAGCCGCTCCACCGCTACCACCAGGTCGACATTGACCGAGCCGACGACGATGACCCGGTGACTCATGGCGCCGCCCGCTGCCGGTTACGAACCGGTGATGAACTCGCCGCCGTCCACGCCGATGATCTCGCCGTTGATGAAGTCGGTCCCGTCGCCCGACAGCGCCAGGATGGCGTTGGCGACGTCCTGCGGCGTGGTCATCCGGCCGGTCGGGTTCCGCTTGGTCGCCGACTCGATGATCATGTCGTGCTCGGGGATCTTCATCAGCGCCGGGGTCATCGTGACGCCGGCCCGGATCGTGTTGGCCGTGATCCCCTTCCGCGTCTGGGCGAGCTCCATCGCCAGCTGGCGGATGTGGGATTCGAGGGCGGCCTTGGCGGACGACACGACGCCGTAGGACGGCACCACGCGAGACGAGCCCTCCGAGGTCATGGCGTAGATCTTGGAGCCGTGTTCGAGGAAGCCGCCGCGGTAGAGGTCCTGGACCCAGTAGACGAGGCTGTTGGCCATCACGTCCTGGGTCATCTCCATCTTCCTGCGATCGACGACCGCCTTGGGATCGTCCGAGATGAACGGGACCAGCGACCCGAAGGCCAGGGAGTGCATCACGACCCGGACGTACGCGTGACGGCCCTCCGTCGCCGACCGGTCGAACCGCTCGCGCAGGGTGACGAGCGCCGCCGCGCGCTTGTCGTCGTCGGCCGCGTTCATGTTGATGTAGAGCGCCTCGACGCCGGCCGCCTCGATCGCCGCCTTGACCTCAGCCACGTGCGCCAGGGCCGCACGGAAGTCGAGGTGGATCCCGCAGATGTTGTAGCCGGCCTTCGCGAGCGTGATAGCGGTCGCCTGGCCCATCCCCGACGACCCGCCCAGGATCAGGGCCCAGCGCTCGCGGTCGTCGGTCATCGGCATCCTCCGGGGACTTTGCGACACGGTCGCCCCGTGTCCGGGCGCGGCCGAGTCTAGCAGGGCCGATCGGCCGGCCCGCCGCGAGACGCGTGCAGATGCGCATGCGTATCGGGCCACGACGGGCAGGCTGGCCCGCGACGATCGGGCTGGTCGGACCTTCCCGTCGCCCGGCCCGGGCGCTACCCTCGGCGCGATGGCCGAGCTCAAGACCGAACAGATCATCGCGCTCCTGGCGCCCATCATCGTCATCCAGCTGGGCCTGATGATCGCGGCGCTCGTCGATCTCGAGCGCGACGAGCGGCACGTCCGCGGCGGCAGCAAGCTGGTCTGGGCACTCGTGATCGTCTTCGTCAACGTCATCGGGCCGATCGTCTACTTCGTGGCCGGGCGGGAGGAGGCGTGACCAGCGCACCGACGGCGTCGGTCGGGACAGCCGTTTCGGCCGGCCCGGCCATCGAGACCCGCGGCCTGTCGAAGCGGTTCGGCGCGATCCTGGCGCTCGACGGCCTCGACCTCGTCGTCCCGCGCGGATCGGTGTTCGGGCTGCTCGGACCCAACGGCGCGGGCAAGACGACGACCATCCGGATCCTCACCGGCCTGGCCCGGCCGACCGCCGGGACCGCGTCCGTGGCCGGCGTCGAGGTCGCGCTCGACGAGCCGCGACTCCATCAACGGGTGGGCTACCTGGACCAGGATCCGCGGTTCTACGGCTGGATGACCGGGCGCGAGCTGCTCGAGCTCGTCGGCCGCCTCCACGGGCTGTCCGGCACGGAGCTCAGGGTCCGCGTCGGCGAGATGCTGGCTCGGACGGGCCTGGCCGCCGCCGCGGACCGCCGGATCGGCGGCTACTCGGGCGGCATGCGCCAGCGGCTGGGGATCGCCCAGGCCCTGCTCCACCGCCCCGAGATCCTGTTCCTCGACGAGCCGGTCAGCTCGCTCGATCCGGAGGGCCGGCGCGACCTGCTGGAGCTGATCGCCGGGCTTCGCGGGGATGCCACGGTGGTGTTCTCGACGCACGTGCTGTCCGATGTCGAGCGGGTCTGCGACCGCATCGCGATCCTCGACCGCGGGCGGCGGGTGACCGAGGGACCGCTCGACGAGCTGCTGGCCGCGCACGCCCGGCCGATCTACCGGCTGGTCCCGGCGCCCGGGCAGGATGCGGCGGTCGCGGCGCTCGTCGAGCGGCTTCGTGACGCTCCCTGGTCGGCCGATGTCGGCGCCGACGGAGGACCGATCCGGGTGACGGTCTCCGACGAGGCCGCCGCCGGCGCCGGGCTGCTTCCCCTCGTCGTGGCGGCCGGCGTCGTCCTCGAGTCGTTCGAGCGCGCCCGCCCCACGCTCGAGGACGTGTTCCTCGAGCTGGTCGGTCCGGCGCCGACCGCCGCCCTCGACGGGCGGGGTTTCGTGCGGCCACGCGAAGTCACCGACCGATGACCGGGTTCGGCGCCCTCCTGCGCAAGGAGATCCTCGAGCAGTGGCGCACCGCGCGGCTCCAGCTCGTGGCGACCGTCTTCCTGCTCGTCGGCCTGTCGTCGCCGCTGCTCGCCCGGTTCACGCCCGAGATCCTCAAGGCGGTCGCCAGCGGCCAGTTCCAGATCACCCTCCCGACCCCGACGGCCGCCGATGCCTACGATCAGCTGGCCAAGAACCTCGGCCAGTTCGGGGCGTTGATCGCGGTGCTCCTGGCGATGGGCTCGGTCGCGACCGAGAAGGAGCGCGGCACCGCGGCGCTGATCCTGACCAAGCCGGCCAGCCGTGGCGCGTACCTCGCGGCGAAGCTCGTGGCGATCGCGATCACGCTCGGGGTGGCTACGGCGATCGCGGCGGCCGGGGCCTGGTTCTACACGCTGGTCCTGTTCGAGCCGCTCGACGTCGCCGGGTTCACGGCCGCGGCGCTGCTCCAGTGGCTGGCGCTCGTGGCCTTCGCCACCATCACGTTTCTCGGCAGCACGCTGACCCGATCCGCGCTGGCCGCCGCGGGCCTCGGCATCGCCGCGTTCATCGTGCTCGGGATCCTCAGCATCGTGCCCGCGATCGGGACCTACCTGCCGACGGGCCTCGGCGCGCCGGCGCGGGCCCTCGCGCTCGGGCGGCCGGGCGTCGAGGCGCTCGGGCCGACCGTCGCGTCGATCGTGCTGGTCGGCGCGCTGGCCGGCGTCGCCTGGCTGGCCTTCCGTCGCCAGGAGCTCTGACCCGCCTCCGGCCCGCGGCGACCGACGCTCAGATCACCCCCGCTTCCAGGAGGAGCGCGATCTCGCCGTTCGTGTAGCCCAGCTCGCCGAGGATCTGCGCGGCGTGCTCCCCGAGGGCGGGGGGTGGTGTCCGGATCGTGGCAGGGGTCGCCGCCAGCTTGAACGGGAGGCCGACCTGGCGGATGACGCCCCAGGCCGGATGCTCCTGCTCGACGACCATGTCGAGCGCGACGGCCTCCGGCGAGGCGAACGCCGCGACGACGTCGTTGATCGGCGCGCACGGGATCGATGCGGCATCGAGGGCGGCAAGCCACTCCGCGGCGCCGAGGTCGCGCAGTCGTGCGGCGAGGATCGGACGCAGCGTCGCGCGGTTGACCACCCGGGAACCATTGGTCGCGAACCGCGGGTCCGCCGCGAGCTCCGGCCGCGCGAGGACCTCGCAGAACCGCGGCCACTGGCGCTCGGAGCCCACGGCCACCGCGATCGGGCGGTCGGCCGTCTCGAACGTCTCGTACGGGACGATGTTCGGATGGGCGTTTCCCAGCCGTTCGGGCGCGCGGCCGGTGACGAACGCATTCTGAGCCTGGTTGACCAGGCCGGCGAGCGTGGCGCCGAGGAGCGAGATGTCGATCCGCTGGCCACCCGCCGGCGTGGCCCCGCCGGCGCCGGCAGCGGGGCCGGTATCGTTCACCGATGCGGCACGGCCCCGTTCCCGGCCCAGCAGCGCACCCAGCACGGCAACGGCGCCGAGCATGCCGGTCACGACGTCGGAGATCGCCACCCCCACCTTGGTGGGCCTGCCGCCGTCGGCATCGGGAGCACCGGTGATCGACATGAGGCCGCTCGCCGCCTGGATCGCGAAGTCGTAGCCGGGCCGGCTCGCCGCCGGACCGTTCGGCCCGAAGCCGGAGATCGCGAGGTGGACGAGGGCGGGGTTCAGCCGCTCGAGCGTCGCGTCATCGAAGCCGAGCCGGGCGAACCCGCCGACCCGGTGGTTCTCGACCACGACGTCGGCACGGACGAGCAGGCGGTTCAGGACCTCGCGGCCGGCCGGCACCTTGAGGTCGAGCCGCAGGCTGCGCTTGTTCCGGTTGACCGCAAGGAAGTAGGCCGCCGTCCGCTCACCCTCGCGCTCCGGGCCGACCCAGGGCGGCCCCCAGCCACGGGTCGCGTCGCCGTCCGGTGGCTCGACCTTGACCACGTCGGCCCCGAGGTCGCCGAGCAGCATCGTGCAGTACGGTCCGGCCAGGACCGTCGAGCAGTCCACGACCCGGATCCCCGCGAGCGGACCCGGAACCGGGGGGACGCCGTCGATGGAACCCTGGGCAAGCGGCATGACAGGGCGATGGTAGCCGCCGCGCGGAGCAGTGGACGGGCTACGGACGCTCGAACAGGGCCCCCGTGAAGTCCTTGACCAGCCGGCCCCGTTCCCCGCTGAGCGGCAGGTCCGGCAGCTCGACCTCCTCGTCGACGGCCGGCACGATCCAGTCGACATGCTCGCGATTGACCATCACGGCCCCGATACGCAGCCGGGGCCGGCCGGTGACCGCCGGGAACTCGATCCACGCGTCGGTCAGGGGCACCATCGGCCGGCGACGCCGGACCGCCTGGATCGGGTCGGCGCCGGGCAGCGCGTGGAGGTAACCGCGCACGTGGTACGGACCGAGCTGGATCGCGACGGGATGCGCCCGCGTCCGGTGCCGCCTGCCCTGGTTCCCGCGTGGACCCGCGGCATGGACGATGAGCAGCTCGTCGCGACGGACGAGGACCTCGGTCACCTCCACGCTCCGGTCCCCCGACAGGCACTCGACGAGCACGTTGACCAGGAGGTACTCGTCACGCTCGTTGAGCATGTCCGTGAGACGGTCCGTGGCCATCCGCACGACGCAAGACAGCACGTAGTCCTCACCGTAGGCCACGAACTCGACATCCCGGGCGGTCCGGCCCCGAGCAGGTCGCTCCGTGACCACCGGTTCGGCGGTGGAGGCTCGGCCGAAGACGACCCGGAGACGTCGTCCGAGACTCGCGATCATGCCCGGATCGTCAGCGTCCCGAGGGCCCGCGTACACCCGCCAGGAAGTACCTCTGGGAGATACGCGTTGATCGCCGGCACCGTGGCGTCCGGCCCGGTACCAGGCCGACCATGGGTCGAACGTCCGGGACGCTCGGCGATCCGCGCGTGGGCGGAGGCGACCGCGGTGCGCGCACGCGCCGGCCCGCCGGCGCGGTCCCCGTCAGGCGGGCTTCGCGACCAGCCCCTTGGCGCGTTCCGGGAACTCGACCTCGGTCGGCAGCATGGCCTGGACCCAGTCGATCTGCTCGCGATTGACGATCAGGGTCTCGACCTGGACCTCGCGTCGTTCACCGTGGAGCGTGAACTCGATCCGCGCGTCGGTGAGCGGGACCATCACCTTCCGCCGCCGGAAGGCGACCACCGGGTCGGCGCCCGGGAGCGCGTGGAAGAAGCCGCGGACCTTGTACGGACCCATGCTGACGGCCAGGTGCTGGGGCATGGTCCGATGCCGACGCGCGGCATCGCCCCGCGGCCCGCTCGCGTGGACCAGGTAGATCTCGTCGCGCGGGATGGCGATCTCGTCGTCCAGCTCGATGTCCGC
>JACQEF010000313.1 GCA_016200745.1 Chloroflexota bacterium
CCGGCGCCACGCTCGAGCGCTCGCTCCGCCTGATCGAGCGGATCTCGGCTGCCCGCCCGGACCTCCCGCTCGTGCCGATGGGCTACGCCAACCAGGTCCTCGGCGGGGGCGATGGGGGCGCCGTCGCCCGGCGCCTCGGAGCGGCCGGAGCCGCCGGGATGATCGTGGCCGACCTGACGCCGGACGAGGGCGCCCCATTCGAGGCCGTGGCCCGCGAGGCTGGGCTGGCGGTCGTCTATCTCGTCGCTCCGACCACCCAGCCGGCCCGCCGCCGGATGATCGCCGAGCGGAGCGGCGGCTTCCTGTACTGCGTGTCGCTCGTCGGAGTGACCGGCGCCCGGGCGGCCCTGTCGTCGAGCGTCGGCCGGCTGATCCGCGACGTTCGCGCGGTGTCTCCCGTGCCGGTCGCGGTCGGGTTCGGCGTCAGCCGGCCCGAGCACGTTCGGACGATCGTCCGGGCCGGTGCCGACGGCGTAGTCGTGGCCTCGGCGCTCGTCGATTCGCTCGGTCCGGCGGGCGATGACGTCGAGCGGATGTCCGCCTTCGTCCGCGCGCTGGCGGGAGCCACGAGGTCGTGAGCCGTCGGATCGAGGCTGCCGTCGAAACCGGCGCCAAGCGGGTCTTCGTCACCGCGGTCGACTGGCCCGGGTGGTCGCGGTCGGGCAGGACGGAGGAGGCGGCGCTCGATGCGTTCGTCGCCTGCGCCCCTCGGTACGCAGCCGTCGCGGCCGCGGCGGCCGAGGCCTTCCCGGACGTTCCCGGCGTGGAGAACATCGACATCGTCGAGCGCAACCCCGGCGACGGCGGGACCGACTTCGGCGTCCCCGGCCGCGTCACCGAGCACGACCGCCGGCCGGTCTCGCCTGCCGAGGCGGACCGGCTGCGCCGACTGGTCGCGGGCGCGTGGGTGGTCTTCGACCAAGTGGCCGCTGGCGCTCCCGCCGAGCTGCGGAAGGGTCCGCGTGGCGGTGGTCGCGATCGCGACAAACTGATCGATCACGTTCACGGTGCGGACCACGCCTATTGCGGTGTCATGGGGATTCGGGTTCCAGGTCCCTCGGGCGACGATCCCGCCTCGATCGCGGTCAGGCGCTCGGCGGTGCTCGACCTCCTCGGGCAGCCGTCCGACGGCACCCCCCTCGGCGGGCGCAAATGGCCGCCACGCTACGCCGCCGGCCGGATCGCGTGGCACGCGCTCGACCACGCCTGGGAGATTGAGGACCGGACCGAGGCGGGCCAGGCCTCCTAGGGTGACTGTCCATCCCAGGGGCGAGGCCGGGACCGGGAGCGAGCTACGAGGCGCTCTCCGGCGCTCGTGACCCGTCACGGCTGCGCTCGAGCATCCGCTCCAGGCCGAACGTGATCAGGTCGACCGTGTTCCGCCACCAGTGGTTCGGATCGGTCAGCCAGACCTCGGCCGTGTCCTCCGCGCTTTCGACAAGGTTCGGGAACTCGTCTATACAGCTCGGCGCCGTCAGCCGGACCCTGGCTCAGGCGCGGAGCCACGCTCCCACGAGATCGGCGGCCGCGGTGCTCGCGACCGGCCGAGGGCTCGGCAGGAGGCCCGCCGCGGCGGCCGCCTCGCCGATCACGTCCTCCGGCCGGTGGCCGGCGGCTCGCAGCTCGCGCACGCCAGTGTCCCCGTCGGCCTTGGACAGCTTGGCGCCGTTGGGCTTGTGGATCAGCGCGTGGTGGGCGAACGCCGCCGGCTCGGTCCGGCCGAGCCGGCGGGCCAGGCGAAGCTGTCCGGGCGTCGCGGCTGCCAGGTCCTCGCCGCGGACGACGAGCGAGATCGACTGGCGGAGGTCGTCGACGACGACGCACAGGGCGTAGGTCCAGTTGCCCTGCCGGTCCCGGATGGCGAGGTCCCCGGCCGGCGACGCGGGCGCCGCCATCGCCCCCAGCAGTCGGTCCGGCCACGCCTCCTCGCCCGCGCCCAGCGCCACTCTGAGGGTGCACCATGGGTCCTCGGGGAAGTCCCGCTCGCGGCACCGCTCCGGGCAGCCCGGTCCGCGCCACGGACCGCCGTGGGTGGCGGCCCAGGCCGCGAACGTCGACCGCGTGCAGGCGCACGCATAGACGAGCCCGGCTGCGCGAAGCCGCTCGACGGCCGCCAGGTACGGGGCGGCGTCGTCGGACTGGCGAATGGGACCGGCATCGGGGACGAACCCGAGCCAGCCCAGGTCCTCGAGCAGCGCCGCCTCGTAGGCCCCTCGGCTCCGCTCGCGGTCGTGGTCCTCGATCCGCAGCAGCACCTTCGCGCCGAGCGTCGCCGCGAGCCCCCAGACGAAGATCGCATTGGCGACGTGGCCGAGATGGAGGAACCCGGTGGGCGCCGGGGCGAACCGTGTCCAGGCGGGCTCGGCGCCGGCGCTGGACGCGGGCGCCGCGGCAGCCGGTTCAGTCGGTCTCGTCGGACGCGTCATCGCGACGAGCCCGGTCGCGTGCCTCGAGCGCCCGGGTCGCGGCCATCAGGCGCCGGTACAACGCGACCAGGTCGGCCTGGGGGAGCGGCCCCGAATTGGCCATCGTCACCCGGAGCAGGACCTCGCGCTCGCGCTCGGCATCGCGGATCGCGCGCCGGCCGGCGGCGGCCTTGGCCTGGCCGGCCGCCCGGGCGAGCTCGGCGCGCTCGTTGAGCAGCCCCACGATCCGGCGGTCGAGGGCGTCGATCCGCAGCCGAAGCCGCCGGAGCTCGGCCGTCTCGGTCGATCGGTCAGCCACGGGACGCATCCGTGGCCCCGGCCGCGCCGCTCGCGCCGACGCCGAACCGTCGCGCGATCGACTCCAGCGCCAGGTGGTATCCGCGGGCGCCCTGCCCGACGATCGATTCGAGCGCGATGTCGTGGAGGAAGTTGACCTGCCGGAACGGCTCGCGGGTCGAGGGGTCGGACAGATGGACCTCGACGAACGGCCGCTGGACGGCGAGCAGGGCGTCCCGCAGCGACACGCTGGTGTGGGTCAGCCCGCCGGCGTTGACGACGGCCGCCTCGAAGTCGCGCCGGTGGAGCCGGTCGATCAGCGCGCCCTCGTGGTTCGACTGGAAGAAGTCGACCTCGAGGCCGAGCTCGGCGGCCCGCGCCGCGATCCCGGCATGGATCTCGTCGAGCGACTCGCGACCGTAGATCTCCGGCTCGCGCGTCCCGACCAGGTTCAGGTTCGGCCCCTCGAGGACCAGGACCGTCGTCATCGTGGGGCCCCGGCGCCGGCCGCCAGCAGGCTCGTCGCGGCGCGGTCCACCACGCCGGGCTCGATGTCGTCGCGGACGACCACGCCGTCGGCGGTCGGCAGGACCCAGCGCAGGTGCCCGCCGACGTGCTTCTTGTCGGTTGCCAGGTGGGCCTTCACGACCTCGAGCGAGTAGGGGAGCGGCTCGATCGCCAGGCCCAGCCGATCCAGGAGCGCGCCGATCCGCGCGGCCCGCTCGGGAGGCGTAACGCCCGCCTCCACCCCGATTCGGGCGGCCGCGCGCAGCCCGTACGCCACCGCCTCGCCGTGGAGCAGGTCGCGGTAGCCGGCGGCGGCCTCGACGGCGTGGCCCAGCGAGTGCCCGAGGTTGAGGGTGATCCGGCCCCCGCCCGGGCGACGCTCGCGTTCGTCGGCCACGACGACGTCGACCTTGGCCCAGGCACAGCGCTCCACGACCTCCGCGACGTACCCGCGCCCGAACGCCGACGGGTGCCCCCGGGCGATCAGCGGGCCGTCCGTCTCGAGCAGCTCGAACAGTCGCTCGTCGCCGAGCGTGGCCATCTTCACCGCCTCGCCGAGCGCCGCCCGCAGCTGTCGCTCGGGGAGCGTCCGGAGGAGGTCGACGTCGATCACGATCGCCGCCGGCTGGTGGAACGCGCCGACGAGGTTCTTGCCTTCGGGCAGGTCCACGCCGGTCTTGCCGCCGATCGACGAATCGATCTGGGCGACCAGCGTGGTCGGGACCTGGATGACCGGCACGCCGCGCAGGTAGGTCGCCGCGAGGAAGCCGGCCGCGTCGCCGAGCGCACCGCCGCCGATCGCGACGAGCGGCTCGGATCGTTCCGCCCGGAGGCGCGCCAGCTCGCGGGCCGCGGTCTCGACCACGTCGAGTCGCTTGGCCGCCTCGCCCTGCGGGAGCGTCACGTGCTCGATCTCCCAGCCGCGCTCGCGGAGGCCGGTCTCGATCCTGGCACCGGCGGCCTCCCAGGCGCCGGGCTCGCTGACGAGGATCGCGCGTTGGGCACCGAGCGCCTCGAGCTCCGCCGCCAGCGCTCCGGCCGCGATGCCGTCGCCCACCACGATCCGGCCGATCGGCGTCTCGGCTCGGAGGAGTGCAGTTCCGGCGGGTCGCTCGTCGGCGAGCAGGTGTGCGAGGCGGTCGTCGAGCGAGTCGACGATACCCTGGACCTCGGAGATCCCGGACTGGTGGACATCGGCCGCCGCATAGAACCGGGCGCGCCGGGCGCCGAGATCCCGGATGGTGCCGATGGGGTCGCGCCCGGCGACGAGCGGCCGCACGTGGGGCGAGCGCCGGAGCCGCTGGGCAAGCACTTCGGGACGCCCGTCCAGCCAGACCGTGCGCCGGCCGCGATAGAGCGACCAACGGTTCCGCGGGTCGACCACCGCGCCGCCGCCCGTGGCAATGACCCGGCGGATCTCCGGGTCGGGGTCGGCCGGTCCGAGCTCGGCGATCGCATCGCGCTCGAGCGCCCGGAAGACCGGTTCGCCGTCCCCTTCGAAGATCTCGGCGATCGACCGTCCGGTGGAGGACTCGATCCGCTCGTCGAGATCGATGAACGCCGCCGCGTGCCGGTGCGCCAGCCGCCGCCCGATCACGCTCTTGCCGCTGCCGGGCAGCCCGACGAGCACGACGTCCATCGGGCTAGTCGTCCCCGCCGGAACCGGCCTCGTCCGTGCCGCTCGGCCCGTGCCCGGTCGCGGCACCGCGACGCCCGCCGGCAACCGGGGCCTCGGGTGACGCGGCGATGCGCTCCCGGTAGCGCTCGACGCTCGCCCGGATGTCGCCCATCGTGTCGCCACCGAACTTCTCGACCACGAACGCGGCCAGCGTCAGCATCACCATCGCCTCGGCGACCACGCCCGCGGCCGGGACGACGCTGATGTCGCTCCGCTCGTAATGGGCCTTGTCGACCGCCGCGCCGGTGACGAGATCGGCCGACGGAAGCGGACGCGCGAGCGTGGAGATCGGCTTGACCGCACCCCGGACGACGAGCGGCTCGCCGTTCGTCACGCCGCCGGTCAGGCCCCCCGCGTTGTTCGTCCGGTGGACCCAGCGGCCGGCCTCGCCGCGTCCCTCGATGACATCGTGGACGGCCGAGCCGAACCGCCGCGTCTGCTCGAACCCGAGCCCGAATTCGACGCCCTTGACGATGTTGATGCTCATCACCGCGGCGGCCAGCGCCGCATCAAGCCGTCGATCCCAGTGGACGTACGAGCCTAGCCCGATCGGCAGGCCATGGGCCACCACCTCGAACACCCCGCCGACCGTGTCGCCGGCCGATCGCGCCTCGTCGATCCGGGCGATCATCCGGGTCTCGGCGTCCGGATCCGGACAGCGCAGCGGCGAGCCGTCGGCCTCGTCGCGCGGCCGCGTGCAATTGGCCGGCTCCACGGTGATGCCGCCGACCTCGGCGGTGAACGACCAGACCTCGATCCCGAGCTGTCGCA
>JACQEF010000306.1 GCA_016200745.1 Chloroflexota bacterium
GGCCAGAGCTACTTCGTGGACCCCCGCGGCCAGTTCCTCGGCGACGTGGGCTCGGCCCACGACGAGGAGCTGATCGTGCGCGACCTCGATCTCGACAGGATCACCGAGGTCCGCCAGACCTGGCAGTTCTTCCGCGATCGCCGGCCCGATGCGTACGGAGATCTCGTGCGCCCCTAGGAAGCGCTACCATCCCATCCGGCTCGGCCGTCTGGAGGAGGACGGCCGAGCCGTCTCGTTTCGAGGCGGGAGGCCCCGGCCATGCAGTTCGGCTTCACCCTCAAGCCCGATCACACGCTCGACCAGACGCTGGCTCTCACCAGGCAGGCCGAGGCGGCCGGCTTCGACTACGGCTGGCTGTTTGATTCGCACGTGCTGTGGCGGGAGCCGTACGTCCTGCTCACGCTGATGGCCGGCGCCACGACGCGGATGCGGCTCGGCACCTGCGTGACGAACCCGGCGACCCGCGAACCGACCGTCACGGCCTCCGCCCTGGCCGTGCTCGACGAGCTGTCGGGCGGCCGGATGGACCTCGGCATCGGTCGCGGCGACTCGGCCCGCCGCGTGCTGGGCAAGCCGCCGACCACGATGGCGACGCTCGAGGACGCCATTCGCGTGATCAAGGACCTGGTCGAGGGACGCACCACCGTGTACGAGGGCACCGAGCTCCGACTGCCGTGGACCGGCACCTGGACGCTCCCGATCTGGGTCGCGGGCTACGGACCGATGGCGCTGGCGATGACCGGGCGGGTGGCCGACGGGATCATCCTGCAGCTCGCCGATCCGGACCTCATCCGCTGGTTCGCCGGCCAGGTCCGCGATTCGGCGCGCGCGGCCGGCCGGGATCCGGCGTCGGTCCGGGTGCAGGCCGCGGCCGCAGCCTACGTCGGCCCGCGCGACGTGGGCCGGGAACGGACCCGCTGGTTCCCGGCGCTCGTCTCGAACCACGTCGTTGACCTGGTCAACAAGTACCCGCGCGACCAGCTGCCGGCCAACCTGACCGGCTACATCCGCGACCGGTCGGGCTACGACTACCTCCACCACGCCGAGGTCGGCTCGTCCAATGCCGCATTCGTGGACGACGACGTGACCGACCGGTTCTGCGTCCTGGGCCCCGCGGACGAACACGTCGAGAAGCTCCGCGAGCTCGCCGCCGCGGGCGTGGACCAGTTTAACGTGTACCTGATGAACGGCGACGAAGCCGACCAGCTGGAGCACTACGGCCGGGACGTGATCCCGGCCATGCGCCACGTCGCGGGATCAGCCTGACTCTGAGGCTGACGGGTACCGTCGGGAGCCATTGACGACCGCTCGCAGATTCGGCGCCCTGCAGGCGACCGTCCGCGACGCTCGTCCGAGACCGGGATCGGCCACAATGCGGTCCTGGGTTCTGGCCGCCTCGCCGAGGAGAAACGGATGCGCACGCTCATCACCAACGGCACGATCGTGACGGCAGACGGCTCGTACCGGGCCGACGTCCTGGTCGACGGCGAGACCATCGCCCAGATCGGGCGCGATCCGGCGGGTGCCACGGTGACGGCGGACGAGACGATCGACGCGACCGGCAGGTACGTGGTGCCGGGCGGGATCGACGCGCACACCCACATGGAGCTGCCGTTCGGAGGGACGTTCGCCAAGGACACGTTCGAGACCGGCTCGCGGGCTGCGGCGTTCGGCGGCACGACCACCATCATCGACTTCGCCGTCCAGGCCAAGGGCCAGGCGCTGCGCGATGGCCTCGACACGTGGATGGCCAAGGCCGAGGGCCATACCGTCGCCGACTACGCGTTCCACATGATCATGAGCGACGTCAACGACGCGACGCTGGCCGAGATGGACGCCCTGGTTGCCGAGGGCGTGCCGGACTTCAAGCTGTTCACCGCCTACCCGGGCGTCTTCCTCAGCGACGACGGCTCGATCTTCCGGGCGATGCAGCAGACCGCCCGCAACGGCGGGCTGATCATGATGCACGCCGAAAACGGCCCCGCGATCGACGTCGTAGCGGCCGACCTGGTCGCGGCCGGCAAAACGTGTCCGCGGTACCTGTTCCTGTCGCTCGACGACCTCGGCAACGGCTTCGAGGGCGCCAAGTTCGTCTGCTCTCCGCCGCTCCGGCCCAAGGACCACTGGGACGAGCTGTGGAACGGGCTGATCAAGGACGACCTGCAGCTGGTCGCCACCGACCACTGCCCGTTCGACTTCCACGGCCAGAAAGAGCTCGGCCGCGGCGACTTCCGCAAGGTCCCCAATGGCCTGCCCGGCGTCGAGGACCGGGTCGACCTGCTTCACGACGGCGGCGTGGTGGGCGGCCGGATCTCGAAGGAACGCTGGGTCGAGATCATGTCCACGGCGCCGGCGAAGCTGTTTGGCCTGTACCCTCGAAAGGGCGCGATCGCGGTCGGCTCCGATGCCGACTTGCTGATCTACGACCCCGACCGCAAGCGGACGATCTCGGCGGCACACCACCACATGGACGTCGACTACTCGTGCTACGAGGGCCGGGTCGTGCAGGGCGCCAGCGACATCGTCATGTCGCGCGGGTCGGTCATCGTCCGCGACGGGCGGTTCTCCGGGCGGCCGGGGCACGGCCGCTTCCTCAAGCGGGCGCCCGCCGATCACGTTCGGCTCGGCTGATCGGATGACCCCGGCGGCCACGGTCCGGTCGCTCCGCATCCCGTCCGACGTCGGCCGGCTGGCCGAGGTCCGCGAGATGATCCGGTCCGCGGCCACGGCCGCCGGGGCCGAACCCGGCTACATCGGCGATCTCGTCCAGGCCGTGGACGAGGACGCGACCAACGCCATCGTCCACGGACACGCCGGCCGCCCCGGTTGGGTCGTGGTCCGCCTCGCCCGCGAGGAGGACCGGCTGATCGTGACGATCGAGGACGACGCCCCGGTGTTCGATCCGACCGGCGTGCCCGAGCCGGACCTCAGCGAGCCCCCCGAGCGCCGCCGGCCGGGCGGTATGGGCGTCCATCTCGCCCGCCTGTGCGTCGACGAGATCAGCCATCGGCCGCGCCCCGGAGGCGGCAACATACTCACGCTGGTTCGCAAGCTGGAACCGGGGACGAAGGAGGACCGCTAGATGGCCCTGGAGACCCCCGTCGAACAGGCAACGGGACGCGTGCCGATCACCGTGCTGGCGCTCGACGGCGAGCTGGATGCCTCCAACTTCATGGCGCTCATCGACCAGGTCCGCGGGCTGTACGAGGCTGGCACCCGGCACCTGCTGCTCGACCTGTCGGGGTTGCAGTTCATGGCCAGCTCCGGCCTGGTGGCCCTCCATTCGGTCGTCCGCCTGATCCACGGCGAGCCGCCGCCGGATCCCGAGGCGGGCTGGGGCGCGCTGCACGCATTGGGCCAGGACGTCAGCGAAGGCTCGACCCAGGCCGAGGTCCAGCTGTGCGGGGCGCAACCCGCCGTGGAACGGGTGCTCGCCCGGACCGGCCTCCATCGCCTCTTCCTGAGCCACCCGGATCGCGCATCGGCGATCGCGGCCTTCTAGGGCCGCGACCAGCCCCGCGACGTTCGCGTCCGATACCGTTGTCAGACTCGCCGCCGCCGGGCGGCCCTGGCGTCGACGCCGTGCTCGCGCCGTTCCGCGGGCTCGCGCCGTCGCTGTCGATCGCCGCCCACGACGCCCTGGGGGCGCGTGTCGGCGGGACGTCCGACGAGGACGCCCCGGCCGAGCGGCAGATCCGACCGATCGTGGCCGGGCCGCTCGCCGGCGGCAGCGTCGTGGCCTGGGGCACCGCCGCGTCCACCCCGCTGGCGATCGCGACCGTCGAGTCCCTGGCGATCGCCCTGGGCATCGCCCCCACGGTCGGCAGTGGCGGGATCGCCGACGTCGTGGCCGCACGCCGGATCGAGCAGGAGCTGGCGCACGGCCGGCGGCTCCAGCGCAGCTTCGTCTCGCTCGTCGCGCCGGAGGTGCCGGGCTACGAGCTGGCCAGCCACTACGAGGCCGCGCGCGAGGTGGGCGGCGACTTCTTCGACCTGTTCCGGATGCGCCGGCGCGGGCGGCCGCTGAGCGTGGTCATCGCCGACGTGTCGGGCAAGGGCATTGCGGCGGCGCTCCTGATGGCCTTCTCGCGGCCACTGCTCCACGCCGCGGTCGACAACACGACCGGTCCGGCCGAGGCGCTCGAACGTACCAACCGCATCCTCGTCCAGGAACGTCGCTCATCGCTGTTCATCACCGCGCTGTGCGCCACGCTCACGCTGCCGACCGGGCGGCTGCGGCTGGCCAACGCCGGTCATGAGCCGCCGTTGATCGTTCCCGGCGACGGCTCGCCGGTCGTGCCGGTGGACGTCGAGGGTCCGCTCCTTGGAGCGTTCGGATCGCTCGGGCTGTTCGAGGCCGAGGTCGAGCTCGGCGCCGGCGACGTCGTCCTCTTCTACACCGACGGCGTCACGGACGCCCGCTCGGCGAGCGGCGAGCGGTTCGAGGAGGACCGGCTGCTGGCCGCCATCGAGGCGGCCCGGGGCGGATCCGGCGACGGACGCGGAACCGCCGCCGGGATCGTGGAGTCGATCCGGGCGGCGGTCACGGCGTTTCAGGCAGGGATGGCACCGGCCGACGACATCACGATCGTCGCGATCGGCCGGCACCGCAAGGAGGGCCGGCGGGGCCGGGACCGCCGGCCCCCGCCAGCCGTGGAGGGCTAGCTAGATCTCGGACGGCCGCCGGGCGAAGATGCGCAGGGCGGCGAGCACGAGCGCCTCGATCAGGGTCCAGCCGACCAGCGCCACCAATGCGGCAACATCGAGGACGGAGCCCCGGTCCGCGCCGACCTTGTCGAGCGCGAACATGCCGCGGAACGGCTCCACGAAGGGATCGGTCACGCTCAGGATGAACGCGACCACGTCGTTGCCGGGGTTGGCCACCAGGAGCAGCAGGACGATCCGCAGGATCAGCAGCGCCTGCAGGACGCCGAAGATGAACGCCACGAAGCGGCCCACGACGGACAGGCCTTCGGGCCCCGCCGGGGTGTATGCGCGGTCGGTGGTGCGAACTGTCGTGACCGGCTCGTCGGTTCGGGTGGTCACGGTCTCGGCGGGCTCCACGACGCGGGTCTCGCGCGTGGTCGCCCGTTCGTACTGGGTCATCACTGGGCCTCCTCTGGGACTGTCCACAGCGTGGCGCTGGCCAGGTGACCGGCGCCCCACGGGAAGCCCGGGGTGACTTGCAGCGATGTGACACCTCGGCGGCCGAGCACGGCCGGGGAGGGAGGCTTCGCGGCCGCCTAGCGCGTGCGGGGGAACCCGAGGTCGATCTTCGAGGTGCCCGGATCCGGCCAGCGCGAGGTCACGATCTTGGCCCGCGTGTAGAACTGGATCCCCTCGGGGCCGTACATGTGCAGGTCGCCGAAGAGCGAGCTCTTCCAGCCGCCGAAGCTGTAGTACGCGACCGGCACCGGGATCGGGACGTTGATCCCGACCATCCCGGCATCCACCTCGAACTGGAATTGGCGCGCTGCCCCGCCGTCGCGGGTGAAGATCGCGGTCCCGTTGCCGTATGGATTCTCGTTGACGAGCTTCACGGCGTCGTCGTAGGTGTCGACGCGAATGACGCTCAGCACCGGGCCGAAGATCTCGTCCTTGTAGGCATCCATCGCCGGGGTGACGTTGTCGATGAGCGAGACGCCCAGGAAGAACCCGTCCGAGTCCTTGTACAGCGGGTGCTCGCGGCCGTCGGCCACCACGGTCGCGCCCTGGGCGGCGCCGCTGTCGAGGTAGGACGCGACCTTGTCGCGGTGCTGGCGGGTGACCAGCGGCCCCATCTCGGCCGTGGGATCGCTGCCGGGCCCGACCTTGACGCGGGGCAGCCGCGCCTTGATCGCCTCGACCAGCGGATCGGCCACGGAACCGACTGCCACGACGGTGGCGATCGCCATGCAGCGCTCGCCGGCCGACCCGAAGCCGGCCGAGATCGCCGCGTCGGCGGCCATGTCGATGTCGGCGTCGGGCAGGACGATCATGTGGTTCTTGGCGCCGCCGAGCGCCTGGACGCGCTTGCCCGCCTTCGTCCCGGCCTCGTAGATGTAGCGCGCGATCGGCGTCGAGCCGACGAACGAGACGGCGGCAATGTCGGGGTGGGCCAGGATCGCGTCGACCGCGACCTTGTCCCCGTGGACGACGTTGAAGACGCCGGCCGGGACGCCCGCCTCGGCCAGCAGCTCGGCCAGGAAGTTGGCGGCCGAGGGA
>JACQEF010000307.1 GCA_016200745.1 Chloroflexota bacterium
AGGACCGAGGCCCTTCGGACGCTGCGTCGTCGGATCAGCGACGAGGTCTTCCGGCGCCTCCGAGCCGACGAGACAGCCAGGTCGACCAGCCTGGCTGCCGCCGCTTGACATAGGAGAGACGCATGGCCGATCCCGCGAACCCGCCCGGCGAACGGCGCCTCCCCCGCCCGCCCTCGGACCGCTACCGGAGCCAGCGGCCCGACCCGGAGCCCGACGCCACGCCGGCCGCCGCCCGGCGGGGCCCGGTCCTCGGGACGATCGCCCCCATTGCCGGCGCGGTCGCGATCACGCTCCTCGGGGGGATCGCGACCGTGACGGCCGGTCTCGTCGTCGTGGCGGCCGCGACGGGCTGGGCGACGGGCGCCGTCCTGCCGGGCCGGTCCCGGACGGCGGTGGTGCTGGCCCTCGCCGGCGTGGCGCTTGGTCAGCTCGGCCTGTGGGCCTACGCCCGGTCGCAGGGTGGCGTACTCGGCCCGCTCGACCTGCTCTGGGAGGTCTACGGCGGCCTCGTCCCGCTGGAGTTCGTGGCCGCCGCGATCGTCGCCTGGATCGCCGCCCGATGAGCGACGGGGCGGGCGGCGCCTCCACCACCTGTTCCTGCGGCAATGGTTCCAGCACTTCACCGGCACGTCGTGGGTGGCCGAGGACGGCAGGGGCGAGCTCGTCGGCTTCCTGGTCGGCTTCATCAGCCCGGACCACCCAGATCGCGCCTCCATCCACCTCGTGGCGACGAGCCCCAACCACCGGCGCCGCGGCCTTGGGCGCCGGCTCTACCAGCAGTTCTTCGACGATGTCTCGAGCCGGGGCGTCCGGTGGGTCACTGCCGTCACCTGGCCGGGCAACCGCGTGTCGGTTGCCTTCCACCGGGCGATGGGCTTCACCGTCGACGACGGACCCGGGACCCAGCGGCTGTACGGCACCCCGGCCTATCCCGACTACGAGGCGAACGGCGACGACCGGGTGGTGTTCAACCGGGAGCTGTGACCGCTCCGACGGCCGCCGGCGTCAGCTGCTCGTGGAGCAGCCGCCCGAAGCGCGCCGGGCGATCTGCCTCCGCTGCGGCGTCGACCCAGCGGGACAGCAGCGCCTCGCCCTCGGCGTACACGAAGACGTACGTCCGCCACAGCGGATGCTCGATGAACTCGAGCCGCTTCGCGGCGATCGCGGGAGGGTATCGCCCGACCACCTCGAGGTACTCGAGCACCTCCACGCGGGCTCGGCCATCGGCGTGGAGCAGGATCGCCGCGTTGCCACGCACGGCGGCCAGGGCGCGGCGGGCGTCGCCGACGGCGACCTCCAGCTCGGCGGCCTCGCGCGCGGCGACGGGCTCGGAGGCGATCGGCAGCCCGGCCCGCTCGTACAGCTCCATGAGCAGGTCGGCCGCCTCGCCCGCGGGCGCCACGAACCGGCTGCCCAGGTTGGCGAGGCCCTCGCTGATCAGGCATTCGGGGGTGTTGATCAGCAGGATCGACGCCTCCAGCCGGCCCTGCCGGTCGACGAGGTCGGCCTCCTTCCAGGCGTGCTCCAGGTGGTGGCCCGGGTACGTCTCGTGGGCGACGGTGCGGACCACGTCCCCGGCATGCACCGGCAGGTCCGTGTTGATGTCGACCCGCGAACGACCCCCGCCGTGGAACCAGTTGTAGCCGGACCACGGCTGGCCGGTCACCAATGAGACCTGCAGATCCTCCCCGTAGGGCAGACCGAACAGCGTCCCGGCCCGGTCGCGGCAGCGCTCGACCAGCCAGGCGAGGATCGCCGCGAGCCGGTCGGCCGGGATCTCGAACCGCCGGTCCCAGGCGGCGAGTCGGTCGGCCACCGGGCCGCTGCCGGGGAGCAGCTCGTCGAGCCGTGCCGCGGCGGCGTCGAACTCGGCGTCCGGCCGGCGCGGCAACGCGATGGCGAAGCAGCGCTCGACGTGCTCGAGGTACGGGCGTTCCTCACCGGCGAGCGCGGACGCCTGCCGCTCGAGCGCGACCAGCTGGACGTCGAGCCAGGCGCGTCGCCGGCCGTCGTCGACCTCGACCGCGAGCCGTTCGCGGAGGGCCGCTGCGTCGTCTCGAAGTCGGGCCGGGGCACGGAACTGTTCGGTATCGACCAGGGCTTTCAGGTCAGCGGGCCCGAAGTAGCCGTCGACGAGGCCCGGGATCCGCTGGTCGAGTCGCAGCGCGAGCAGCAGGTAGTCGCGGGCGACCGGGTCCGGTGCGGGCACGGTCCGCGTCCCGCCGACGGCCGGGACGCGCCGCGGGCCCGGCGTCTGCCGGCTCAACGCTGCATCCGGTCTGGCCGTGGCGCCCGCCGGACACCGTGGTCGAGATGTTCGTCGGCACGCCGGCGGGCCTCGGCCAGCCGGTCGTCGAGGGTTGGATCGAGCGGCGAGCCCGGCCCGCCGGGCGCGCGGTCGAGGGCGCGCTGCCTCCCGCTGCCCGGCCGTCGACCGCCGGTCTCGCCGACGAACGGCATGCCCTGCCGTTCGACCGCGTCGAGGCTCATCTTGAGCGCCGCTGTCTTCTGCTCGGCGACCTCGCGAACGTAGGCCGCCTCCTCGTCCGGGGTCATCGCGCGACCGCGCACGATCCCCTTCGGCTTGCCGACCATCAACCACGACAGGTGGTAACGGTCCATGCTCCCCCACGCGGCCGAGAGCAGGTCGTCCGAGCGCTGGAGCCACATCTGGAGCGAGGCGAGCGACGGGTTCGCTCGCAGTCGATCGCCTTCGGCGATGAGCTGTCGCG
>JACQEF010000311.1 GCA_016200745.1 Chloroflexota bacterium
GAGCACCTCGATCGCCGCCGCGCGCCCGGCCGGATCGTCGCGGGCGACCGTGGCGGTCACGCCGGGATCTTCTCCGTCGGCAGTCCGAGGGCGATTTCCTTCGAGGCGATCCCGGCCTCCGCGTCCCGGGCTGCCGCGACCGCCTCGCGCGCCGCCGCGGCCAGTCGCCCGGCGGTCGCCCGGGCATCGGCGGGCGGGGCGAGCACGAGCGCCTCGATCATCCGGGCGACACCCTCCTCGGCCAGGCCGGGCGCGATGTACCGGGCGGCCGCCTGGACGGCTCGAGGCGACGTCGGCATCGCGGTGCCGTGACCCACCTCGGCGAGCATCTCCAGGTCGTTCCACTGGTCGCCGATCGCCAGCGTGGCGCCCAGGGCCACGCCCATGCGCCGTGCCAGCCAGCGAACGGCCCGCCCCTTCGACACGCCCGGTGCCACGAACTCGAGGAACTTGGGATGGCTGATCGTCACGTCCGCACGTCCCGCGAAGTGCGCCCGGGCGAGCGGCGCCAGCTCGGTCGGACGTGGCGGATCGCCCACCGCGAGCACCTTGGTCACCGGGTGGCTGATCGAGCCGGCGAGGTCCGCCACGAGCTCGGCCCGGGCGCCCATGAACGCGCTGTAGTCGTCGGCGTTGGGGTCGTCCGCCCGCAGGACGAAGCGCTCGAGGTGATTGACGTGCGGATCCAGCCCGCGATCGCGGGTCCACTCCACGATCTCGCGGGCGACCTCGGCACGGATGGGCGTGTGCACCAGCAGCCGACCGACGCGCCCGGAGCCGTCGACGGGCATCGCCCGGATCAGCCCGCCCTGGTAGCCGACGATCGGGCCGGTCAGTCCGAGGTCACGGGCGAACCGGAGCGCGCTCGAGACCATCCGGCCGGTGATGAGCGAGACCTGCACGCCGCGCCGCATGGCCTCGGCCACGGCGGAACGGGTGTCTGGTCCGATGACCAGGTCGTCGCCGATGAGCGTGCCGTCGATGTCCAGCGCGATGAGCTCGATGGGCAGGATCGGCGAGGGGGTCGTCCGGGTGGGCACCCCAAGATGATGCCCGACGGGCGGCAACAGTGCCGGGGGCAGGGCCCATCCGCCGCGGCGGACCGCGCCGCCGATGCGCCCCTTCAGCCGCGCCGGATCCTCGCGACGCGTGGCAGACCAGCCAGGTCCCGCTCCACGAGGCACGACCATCCCGGCAGCGTCTCCCCGCAGCGCTCGACGATCGCCTCACCCTGGTCCGCCCCGATCTCGAGCAACGCCACGCCGGCCTCGGCAAGCGCGGCGGGCAGCCGTGCGAGCAGCCGGGTAATGACGTCCAGGCCCTCGACGCCGCCGTCGAGCGCCATCTGTGGCTCGAACGACGCCGCGACCGGCAGACCCGGCATCGCGTCGTGCCGGACGTACGGCAGGTTCGCCAGGATCACGTCGAACGACGGGACGCCCGCCGCTCCGGCAGGACCGGGGAGCAGGTCGGCCCGCTCGAACCGGATGGCGTCCGCTACGGCGTGGCCCACCGCGTTTTCACGGGCCAGACCCAGCGCGTCGTCAGACTGGTCGGTGGCCACGATCTCGACGAAGGCGAGCGCCCGCCGCTGGCGGAGCACGGTCGCGAGCGCAACGGCGATCGCCCCGCTCCCCGTCCCGACGTCGACGACGCGGAGCGGCGGGGTCCCGGACGGCCGCGAACCCGCGCCGAGGCGGTGCATGACCTCCGTCTCGGCCAGCTCCACGAGCCGCTCGGTCTCCGGTCTCGGGATGAGCGCCCGCCGATCCACGCTGATCGCCAGCCCGTAGAACTCCTTGAGCCCGCGCAGGTAGGCGACCGGCTCGCCGGCCGCCCGGCGCACGAGGTCGGCCCGGTACCGCGCCGCCGCGTCGGCGCCGACCGGGGCATCCGGATGCGCGAGGATCACGGTCCGCCCGGCGCCGACCGCGTCGCCGAGCAGCAGTTCGGCGTCGAGTCGAGGCGTCTCCGAGCCGGCTTCGCGCAATCGCTCGACGCCCTCGCGCAGGAGCGCGGCGGTGGTCTCGACCGGCACCTGGCTCACCGGTTCGGCGGGCTCGTCAGGCCGCGTCGCCGTCGGTCAGGACCGACAGCCGGTCGGCCTGGTCGGCCATCTGCAGCGCGTCGATCAGGTCGTCCAGGTCGCCGTCGATCACGCCCGGCAGGTTGTGAACGGTCTTGCCGATCCGGTGGTCGGTGACCCGATCCTGCGGGAAGTTGTAGGTCCGGACCTTGTCCGAGCGGTCCCCGGACCCGACCATCGACCGCCGTGCCGCGGAATCCGCCGCGCGCTGCTTCTGGAGCTCGAGGTCGTACAGCCGGGATCGGAGCACCGAGAGCGCCTTGGCCTTGTTCTTGTGCTGGCTCTTCTCGTCCTGGATCTCGACCACGAGCCCGGTCGGCAGGTGGGTGATCCGGACGGCGGAGTCCGTCGTGTTGACCGACTGGCCGCCCGGTCCGGACGAGCGCTTGACGTCGATCCGGAGATCGCGCTCCTCGTCGATCTCGATCTCTACGTCGTCCACCTCGGGCAGGACCACGACGGTCACGGTCGAGGTGTGGATCCGTCCCGACGATTCGGTCTCGGGGATCCGCTGCACGCGATGGACCCCGCCCTCGAACTTGAGGCGGCTGTAGGCCCCATCGCCGTGGACCTGGATGATCGCCTCCTTGATCCCGCCGATCCCGGTCTCGTGGAGGCTCAGCAGCTCCGGCTTGAAGCGGTGCCGCTCGGCGTACCGGACGTACATCCGGTACAGCTCCGCGGCGAACAGGGCCGCCTCCTCGCCGCCCGCGCCGGCCCGGATCTCGAGGATCACGTCGCGGTCGTCGTTCGGGTCGCGCGGCAGCAGCAGGACCTTCAGCTCTTCGAGGAGCCGCCCCTCGTCGGCCTCGAGCCGGTCGATCTCGTCGCGGGCCATCTGCCGCAGCTCGTCGTCGGCGTCGGTCGAGGCACGCACCTCGCGGGCGCCGGCCAGCTCGACCCGCGTCGCCTCGAGCCGCCGGAACGCGGCGACGGCCGGCTCGAGCCTCGACAGCTCGCGGCCCAGCCGGCGGAGCTCGGAGGGGTCGCTGGAGACCTCGGGGCGCGCCAACTCGGCCTGGAGATCGTCGTATTGGTGGGCGACCTCCGCCAGCTTGGCGTCGAGGCTGCTCACGACCCCGGCGGCGGGTCGAGCGGAACGGCGGCGGCCGCTGCCGGGGTCCCGATTCGCATCGGCTCGCGCGGGAAGTCCCCGGACCCGGCCGGGACCGGTTCGCCGTCGGCCTCGAGCGCCTGCTCCATGGAGACGATCGCGACCTCGATCATGTCGTCGCTCGGCTGCTTGGTGGTGATCATCTGGACGATCAGCCCGGGATAGAGCAGCACCTTGAGGATGGGGTTCGAGCGGTGCCGCGCCCCGAACCGCAGGATCTCGTAGCCGACCGAGGCGATCACCGGGATGAGCAGGACCCGACTGCCGACCATGATGAGCGGCTCCTGCCGCCCGACGAGCGAGAACGCGATGATCGAGAGCAGGATCACGACGACCAGGAACTCGGTGCCGCAACGCTGGTGGGCGGTCGGGTACTGGCGGACCTTGGCGACCGTCAGCGGATCCCCGGCCTCGAGGGCGTGGATCGTCATGTGCTCGGCGCCGTGGTATTGGAAGACCCGATGGATGTCCGGCGCCCGACCGATCAGGACCAGGTAGCCGAGGAAGATGCCGACCCGGACGAGCCCCTCGACCAGGTGCTGGATCAGCCCGTTCTGGAAGCTGCCCGTCGTGAACGACGCCACGAACAGCGGGAGCAGGAAGAAGATGCCCACCCCGGCGACGAGCGTCATCCCGAGCATCAGCGCCACCGCTCCGCGACCCAGCTCGACGCCTTCCTCCTCGGCCTGGACGTTCGCGCTCCGCACGAGCCAGCGGGTGCCCATCACGAGGGTTTCGTACAGGACGACCAGGCCGCGGACGAACGGCCATTTCGACCAGCGCGTCCCGTGGAACCCCGAATCGAGTCGCTCGGTGGCGTACACGATGTGGCCGTCCGGATGGCGGAGGGCGACGGCGACGGCATCGCGCCCGCGCATCAGGACGCCCTCGATGAGCGCCTGGCCGCCGTAGCTGAAGGTGGGCATGGAGGGAAGTCTACCGGGAGCGATGGGCGGGGCGATATGGGCCCGTCATCTCGCTGGTCCCGCCTGTGCGCGCCCCGGCCGGTGTGCGCGCGGCGCCGGTCAGCTGCGAGCCTGGCGCTCGAGCCGCTTCTGGAAGCGCTCGACCTGGCCGGCCGTGTCGATGATCGTCTGCTTGCCGGTGAAGAACGGGTGGCAGTTGGCGCAGACGTCCACGCGCAGCTCCGGGCGGGTGGACCCGACGGTCCACTCGGTGCCGCACGATCCGCAGTGGACGGTGGCCTGGTAGTACTTGGGATGGATCGCGGGCTTCACGGGAGGCTCTCCTCCGACGCCGTCCGTGCCGGGCGCTTCGCCCAGCCGGTGGTCGCCGGCTCGTCCGGGTGGGTCAGGCGCTCGGGGCGGTTGTCTCGACCGCCTCGACCCGGATGCGCTTCTTGAGTTTCGTCGCGTGCTCGAACTTGACCTTGCCGGTCTCCGTCGCGAACACGGTGTAGTCCTTGCCCAGCCCCGTGCCGGGGCCGGCCAGGAAGGTCATGCCGCGCTGGCGGACGATGATCGTTCCGGCGTTGACGAGCTGGCCGTCTCCGGCCTTGACGCCGAGGCGCTGGCCGACGCTGTCGCGCCCGTTCTTTGAGCTCGAGCCGGCTTTCTTGTGGGCCATCGCTTATGCCTCGTCCTTCTTGGAAGCGCGGGGGCGCTTGGGAGCCTCGGGCTTGGCCGCATCCGCCGTCGCCGAGGTCTTCGACCGGCCACGCTTCGGGGTCTCGGTGGTCTTGGCGTCCGCCTTCGTGGCCGTCGCCGCCGCCGGGGTCTCCTTGGCGGCCTTGGGCTTGGCCGCGGGCTTGGGCTTGGCCGCGGTCGCCTTGGCGGGGGTCGCCTTGGCGGCGCCGGCCGTCAGCTTGGCGGCCAGCTCGGCGTCCTTCGCGGCCTGGGCGACGGCCGCTTCCTCGAGCCGCTCGCGCTCGGTCTTGGCGTCGTCCTGGGCCTTCCTGGCCACCTTCGCCGCGCTCTTGCCTCCGAACGTGATGTCGTTGATTCGCAGGACCGTGAGCTCCTGGCGGTGGCCTTTCTTGACGCGGCTACGGGCCTTCGGCCGGTACTTGAACGAGATGAGCTTCTCGCCGCGCGACTGGCGGACCACCTCGGCACTGACCTCGGCGCCGGCCACGAGCGGTCGGCCGATCGACGAATCGGCGCCGTCTCCGACGAGGAGGACGCGCTCGAGCGTGATCGTCTTGCCAGGCTCGACGTCGAGCAGCTCGACCTCGAGCTCGGTCCCGACCTCGACGCGATACTGCTTTCCGCCGGTCTCGATGACTGCGTACATGGATCCTCAGGGGCTTCGTGCTGGCGGCCGCGCGCGACCACCGCGACGTCGGACAGGGAGATGCGCTCGGCAGGCCGAGTCGCAGACCGGGGATTGTACGTCTCGGAGCGTGCACC
>JACQEF010000312.1 GCA_016200745.1 Chloroflexota bacterium
GGGCGCTACGTCGTCCAGCGGCACCGGGCGACCCGGCTCCACTATGACTTCCGGCTCGAGATCGACGGGGTCCTCGTGTCGTGGGCGGTGCCCAAGGGGCCGACCCTGGATCCCGGTGTCCGCCGGATGGCCGTCCATGTCGAAGACCACCCGATCGAGTACTTCGACTTCGAGGGCGTCATCCCCGCCCGGCAGTACGGCGCCGGCGACGTGATCGTCTGGGACTGGGGAACCTGGGAAGGCGAGGCGCCCACGCTCGACGGTCGGGCCGCCGTCGAGGCTGGGGAGCTCAAGTTCCGGCTCGACGGGGAGAAGCTCAAGGGTCGGTTCACGATCGTACGGACCGGCGGCCGGCGGCGGAAGGGCGACGATCCGGGCGCCCGAGCCTTCGAGGACGACGCCGGCGACCAGTGGCTCCTGATCCACAAGCGGGACGACGCCGCCGTTGCGGGCTGGGACGCCGACGACTTCCCGCAGAGCGTCAAGACCGGACGGACCAACGACGACGTCAAGGCGGCCCGGGACGCGCTGTGGAACGGCCAGGCACCGGCGGCCGCGGCCGAGATCGACCTCAGCGCCGCGGTCGTCGCGGCGATGCCATCCGCCATCGACCCGATGCTCGCGACGCTGGCCTCGAAAGCGTTCAGCGACGCCGACTGGTTGTACGAGATCAAGTGGGACGGCTTCCGGATCCAGGCGGCCGTCAACGACAAGCGCGTCCGGTTGCTGACCCGTAACCTCAAGGACGGCGCCGCCTACTTCCCGTGGCTTGCGGGGACGCCGACCTGGATCGAGGCGCGCGAGGCGATCGTGGATGGCGAAGTCGTCGCCCTGGACGAGGATGGCCGCCCAGACTTCGGGTTGCTCCAGGAGCGGCTGGGCGACGCATCGGCCAGGGGCCTCGTCTACCAGGTGTTCGACCTGCTCTACCTGGACGGCCGCTCCCTGCTCCGGGTCCCGCTCGAGGACCGCAAGCGCCTACTCCAGAGCGTGCTTCGGGCGCACCCTCGCGTCCGGTTCGCCGCGCACGTGATCGGCGACGGCGAAGCGTTCTACAAGGCCGCGCAGGATCGCGAGCTCGAGGGGATCATCGCCAAGCTCCGCCGCTCGGGGTACGAACCCGGCCGACGGTCGGCCGCGTGGCTCAAGATCAAGGTTCGCCCGGAACAGGAGCTCGTGGTCGGCGGCTGGACCCCGGGCGAAGGAAACGCCCGCGACCTGGGGGCGGTGGCGGTCGGCGTCTACGACGACGGCCGGCTCCGGTTCAGCGGCAAGGTCGGCTCGGGGTTCGACGGCCGGACGAGGCGGCTCATCCGCGAGCGCCTGGCCGATCTCGAGACCGACACGCCTGCGTTCGACCCGGCGCCGCCGCGCGACTATCGCGGGCGCTGGGGGGGCGAGCTCAGGAACGTCCGCTGGGTCAGGCCCGAGCTGGTGATCCGCGCCGAGCTCGGTGGCTGGTCGCGCGACGGCATGGTCCGCCAGGCCGCCTTCAAGGGGATCGAGGAGGGGCGCGACCCGAAGACGGTCACCCGCGAGCGCGCCGTGGCCACGGCGACTGCCGTGAAGGCGGCCGAGGCGGCCGCTCCCGGGCAAACGGCGCAGGCGGAGGAGGGCGGGGCCGGGGCCGCGGCACGTCGGGGCCGCACAGGTCCCGAGGACGGCTCGCTCGGTGCCGCCCGGGCCACGGCCGGCAAGCCGCCGAAGCGCGAGCGCTCGGCCACGGGCCACGATGTCCACGCGACCGCGGTGGCCGGGCCCACGACGACGGAGCTGGAGACCCTCCACAGCCTCGGCCGGGAGGGCGTGTGGACCCTCGGCGGTCGCGAGCTCAAGCTGACCAACCTCGACAAGCTGATCTTCGACGGTGATCCGCCCATCACCAAGCGGGAGCTCATCGAGTACTTCGCGCGGATCGCACCGACGATGCTGCCGCACCTCGCCGAGCGGCCGCTCAACCTGCACCGCTTCCCGAACGGCGCCGCGGCCCAGGGGTTCTGGCAGAAGGACATCCCGTCCACGGCCCCGACCTGGCTCCGGCGCTGGCACGAGACCGGCTTCGATCCCCGCGAGGACCGCGACGCGAACGACCACCTCGTCGCCGACCATCCGGCCGCCCTGTGCTGGCTGGGCAACCAGACGAGCTTCGAGATCCACGCCTGGACCGGGAAGCTGCCCGAGCCGTGGCGGCCGACCTTCGCCCTGATCGACATCGACCCCGGCGAGCGCACGACCTGGGACGAGACGCTCGCGATCGCCCGGCTCTACCGGACCGCGCTCGAGCACCTGGGCGTTCGCGGCTACCCGAAGACGACCGGCAAGCGCGGGATCCAGGTCTGGATCCCGATCGTGCCGAAGTACAGCTTCGGGGACACCGGCAACTGGGTCGAACGGGTGTCGCGCGCCGTCGGCGCGATCGTCCCCGACCTGGTCTCGTGGGAATGGGCGAAGGGAGCGCGGAAGGGGCGCGCCCGGCTCGACTACACGCAGAACCAGCCGATCAAGACGCTCGTCGCGCCGTATGCCGTCCGGCCGGCGCCGGGCGCCCCGGTCTCGGCGCCCATCGCCTGGGGCGAGCTGGACGACCCCGAGCTCCGGCCCGACCGCTGGACGATCCGGACGATCGTGGAGCGGGTCGCGCAACACGGCGACCTCTTCGCGGCGGCGCAGACCGATGCCCAGGAGCTGCCCGCCGTCTGACCGGGGATGGCACCATGGGGCCATGCCCGACGAGATCACCCTCCGCACGCCGACCCAGGACGAATTCCCGCGCTTCGTGGCTCCGCTGTCGGTCGCGTTCAACGAGGAGATCAGCGACGCCGCCGTCGAGAACGACCGTCACACCATCGAGCTCGACCGGTTCGTCGGTGCCTTCGATGGCGACCAGGTCGTCGGCTGCGGTGGTGCCTATTCGTTCAGGCTGACCGTGCCGGGCGGCGAGGTCGGCGCTGCGGGCGTGACCGCGATCGGCGTTCTGCCCAGCCACCGACGGCGCGGGATTCTGCGCCAGATGATGACCTGGCTGTTCGACCAGGCCCGCGAGCGGCACGAGCCGATCGCGATCCTGTGGGCTTCGGAGGCCGCCATCTACCAGCGCTTCGGCTACGGCCCCGGGACCGTGTCGTCGGCGTTCGAGATCGCGAGGGACAAGATCCAGTTCCGACGCCCGGTCGAGGTGCCCGGTCGCTTCCGGCTGGTGGACGTCGACGAAGCGACCGAGCGGTTCCCGGCCGTGTACGAGGAGGTTCGTCGCTCGACGCCGGGCACGGTGAACCGGACCGATGCCCGCTGGCGTTGGGAGGTGCTCCACGACGCGCCGTGGTACCGGGAGGGCGCGGGTCCGAAGCTGCGGGCGCTCTACGAGGTCGACGGCGAGATCCGCGGCTACGTCATCTACCGGACGAAGGGAGACTGGGACACCTCCGGTCCGAAGGGCGTGGTCCTGGTCCAGGAGCTGACCGCATCGGATCCCGAGGCGGAGCAGGCGCTCTGGGTGTGGGTGAGCGGGATCGACCTGATCGCCAGCGTGCGCGCACGACGCGCGCCGCTGCCGCATCCACTGCAGCTCCTGCTGACCGAGCCCCGACGGCTCGGGCTGACCGTCACGGACGGGAGCTGGATCCGGATCATCGACCTCGCCGGGGCGCTCGAGGCACGCTCGTACGCGAGCTCGGGCGAGCTGGTCCTGGAGGTGGCCGATGCCTTCTGCCCGGCCAACGACGGTCGGTGGCGACTCTCGGCGGCGTCTGGTCGCGCGAGGGTCCGGCCGGCGCCGGATGCCGAGCCGGACCTGACCCTCGACACCAGCGACGTCGCGGCCGTCTACCTCGGGGCGTTCCGGTTCGCCGACCTCCGACGCGCCGGCCGGGTTCGCGAGTGCCGGGCGGGTGCGATCGCCGAAGCCGATGCGCTGTTCCGGACCGAGGTCGCGCCGCTGACCTCGACGATGTTCTAGCCGAGCGACAGCACGCCGAACAGCACCTCACCGGTGGACTGGCTGATCGCCGCCGGCCCGACTGAGAGGGTCACGTCGTCCCGGTCCGGCCAGTTCGGGTCGTAGATCCGGATCGTCGTCGTGCCGTCCTGGGTCTCGATGCCGTAGGCGAGGACCTGGTGGCTGCGCTGGAGGTTCCGCGGGTCGAGGCCGCGGTGGCGGACGAGTCCGACCATGACCAGCTTCCGGCCCGTGACGGCTTGGCTGATCCGCGGCACGTCCAGGTCTCGGGCTCGTGCGAGGGCCCGATCCGCGCCGAAGGCTCCCCACCGGCAGGAATCCGGGGACGGTGCGCATCGCGTTCATCGTCCCATCCAGACCCGGTTACGTCGAGATGCGAGGCCCGCGGGTACCATCCCGGGATGCCCAACCGACTGGCGACCGAGACCAGCCCCTACCTCCTCCAGCATGCGAACAACCCGGTCGACTGGTCGCCCTGGGGGCCGGACGCGCTCGCCCGGGCGAAGCTTCTCGACCGGCCGATCTTCCTGAGCATCGGCTACGCCGCCTGCCACTGGTGTCACGTCATGGAGCGCGAGTCGTTCGAGGACGAGGCAACCGCTCGCTACCTCAACGATCGCTTCGTCTCGATCAAGGTGGACCGCGAGGAACGGCCCGACCTCGACCAGGTCTACATGGCGGCGGTCCAGGCGATGACCGGCGGTGGCGGCTGGCCGATGTCGGTCTTCCTGACGCCCGAGGGCCGACCGTTCTACGGCGGGACGTACTTCCCCGACGAGCCGCGTCACGGGATGCCGTCGTTCCGACAGGTGCTCGAAGGTGTCGACCGAGCCTGGCGCGAGCAGCGTGCGGAGGTGGAGGCCGCCGGCGGGCGTCTCGTCCAGGGGCTCGTGGACCAGACCCGCCTCGACGCCGGGCAGGACGATCCCACCGCGGGCCTGCTGGAGGCGGCGACGGGGGCCGTCGAGGCGTCGTTCGATCCGTCGAACGGCGGCTGGGGCCGGGCCCCCAAGTTCCCCCAGCCGATGACCATCGAGTTCCTGTTGCGCCGGCACGTGGCGACCGGCGACGCACGTCCGCTCGCGATCGCCCGCCGGTCGCTCGACGCCATGGCCGCGGGCGGGATCCACGATCAGCTGGGAGGCGGGTTCCACCGGTACTCCACCGACGCGCGATGGCTCGTCCCGCACTTCGAGCAGATGCTCTACGACAACGCCCAGCTCGCCCGGGTCTACCTGCACGCGTGGCAGGCCTGCGCCGACGAGGCCTACCTCGACGTGGCGACCGGCGCGCTCGACTACATGATCCGCGAGCTGACGACCGACGACGGCGCCTTCGCCGCCAGCCAGGACGACGATACCGACGGCGAGGAGGGCGCGACCTTCGTCTGGACCGCCGACGAGGTTCGGACCACCCTCGGCGAGCGTTCGCCGCTCTTCGAGGCGGCGTACGGCGTCACCGAATCGGGGAACTGGGAAGGCCGGACGATCCTCAGCCGGGTCGCCTCGGACGGGGAGCTGGCCGGCCGGTTCGGCCTGTCGGAGGGCGAGGTGCGCGACCGGCTGCAGGACGCCCGCCGGGCGATGCTGACGCGCCGGAGCGGGCGGCCGCAGCCCGCCCGTGACGGCAAGGCCCTGGCGGCCTGGAACGGGCTTGCAGTCGGGGCGCTTGCCGATGCGGCCGTCGCCCTCGCGACCAGCCGGCCGCGCGACGCCGCCCGCTACCGGACGGCCGCCGAGCGCGCGGCCACGACGCTCCTCGACGGGCTGCAGGCACCGGATGGGTCGCTCGGTCGGTCCTGGAAGGACGGGCGCGCGACCGGCCACGGCGTGCTCGAGGACTACACGCACCTTGCAGACGGGCTGCTGGCGCTGTACGTCGCGACCTTCGACGAGGGCTGGTTCTCGACGGCGCGGGCCTTGATGGATCGCGTCCTCGAGCGGTTCGCCGATCCAGCCGGCGGGTTCTTCGACACCGCGGACGACCACGAGCGGCTCGTGACCCGCCCGAAGGACGTCCAGGACAACGCCGTCCCGTCGGGTAACGCCGTCGCGGCCGAGGTCCTGCTTCGGCTCCACGCCTGGACCGGCGCGTCGGCCTACCGATCGGCCGCGGACCGCGGCATGCGAACCGTGGTGCCCTACGTGGCCCGCTATGCGACGGGCTTCGCCCGTTGGCTGTCGGCGATGGACCTGTCGCTGGCGGCTGTGCAGGAGGTCGCGATCGTCGGAGCGGCCGACGATGCGGGCACCCTGGCGCTCCTCGCCGAGACGCGCCGCGGCTACCGGCCAAACCGGGTCGTGTCGGTGGCGGCGGATCCGGCGGCCAGCGCGATCCCGTTGCTGGCGGACCGGCTCGCGATCGACGGCCGCCCGACCGCCTACCTCTGCCGCGGGTTCGTCTGCCGCCTGCCCGTGACCGATCCGGAGGCGCTGCGCGGCCAGCTCGACGAGGCCGCCGGTGCCGCCTGAGGCGGAGGCGACGGGCCGCGCCACGGATCTGGCCGTGCGGCGGGCCGAACCGTCCGAGCACGTCGCGATCGGCGAGATGACCGTTCGCGCGTACGCCACGCTCCGCGAGCCGCTCAAGGGCGGCCCGGTCTACGCCGCCTACGAGCAGGAGCTGCGGGACGTCGCCGGGCGCGCCGAGACGTGCGAGGTCCTGATGGCGGTGGACCGGGCGGGGCGTCTGTTGGGCGCGGTGACGTACGTACCTGGCCCGGGGACGCCGTGGTCCGAATCGGAGCTCGACGGCGAGGCCGGCTTCCGCGCCCTGGCGGTGGACCCTGCGGCGCGGGGCCGCGGTGCGGGACGGGCGCTCGCGACGGCCTGCGTCGAGCGGGCGCGCGCGGACGAACGGCAGGGCATCGCCATCCTCACCCGGCCGTCGATGACCGCCGCGCACCGCCTGTACGAATCGCTCGGGTTCGTTCGCGTGCCGTCTCGGGACTGGGAGTTCGAGCCCGGCGAGTGGCTCTGGTCCTACGTCCTGACTTTCTGACATGGGCGCGCGAATGCCGGTGGTTCCCGTGCCGGCCGCGACGGTCGTCCTGCTCCGTGGCGGGCGGACGGGTCTCGAGGTGCTGCTGACCCGGCGACCGGCGTCCATGGCCTTTGCGCCGAGCATGCACGTCTTCCCGGGCGGCCGGGTGGATGCCGAGGACGCGGCGCCCGGCCTGGTCCGTCGGTCGGTCATGTCGCCCGGACAGGCCGCCATCGCGCTCGGTGGCGATCTCGAGCCGGGCGCGGCGGTGGCGGCGCACGTGGCCGCGATCCGCGAGCTGTTCGAGGAGGCCGGCGTGCTGCTCGCCGATGGCGGCGGGGACGGGACGCCCGTGCCGGCACGAACGGTCTCGGCGGCGCGCTCGGCGCTCGTCGGTGGCGATGCCGGGTTCGAATCGATCGCCGTCGAGCTCGACCTGCGCCTGCGCACCGACCTGCTCGTCCCGCTCTCGCGCTGGGTCACCCCGCCAACCCTGCCCCGTCGCTTCGATGCCCGGTTCTTCGCCGCGGAGCTGCCCCCCGGCGCTCGGGTCTCCTTCGAGGGAGACGAGGTCGCCGGTCATCGCTGGCTCACGCCGGCCGCCGCGCTGGCGGCGATGGCCGCGGGCGAGATCGGGATGTGGCTCCCGACGAGCGCGACGCTCCAGCAGCTCGAGCACGTGACGTCGATCGCGGAAGCCCGCGAGCGCCTGGCGCCGGGGCGGCTCGGAACCGTCGAGGTGGCGCCGGTCTCGCCCGAGGTGACGCGGATCGTGATGCCGGCCGGCGGCGGCGTGGCGGGCCAACCCGTGTGCGCCTACCTGGTCGGGCGCCGGTCGCACGTCCTGGTCGATCCGGGCGACCCGACCGGTCCGGCCCTCGAGGAGGCGATCGCCCTGGCCGCCGCTCGTGCCGGTTCGATCGTCGGGATCGCGCTGACCCAGGTCGACCCCGACCACGCCGCCGGGACCGAGGTTCTCGCCGCGACCCCCGGTGTCCCGGTCGTGGCCGGGGTAGGTGGCGGACGGCCGCTGCCGTACCCGATCCGGGAGCTTGCCGACGGGGAGACCTTGCCGTTCGGGGATGTCCCGCTCCGGGCGGTCGCCACGCCGGGACCCGGACCCTCGCACCTGGCGTACGTCGTCGGCGACGCTGCCCGGCTGGCGATCAGCGGCGACCTGGACGGCCGGCGCGGAGCGCGCGCCGTCCTCGGGCCGTGGAGCGAGGGCGACGCCGTCGCGTCCCGCGATCGGCTGCGCCGGCTGGCTCCCACGGCGACGTGGCTGCCCGGGCACCCAGTGCCCGCCGCCGAGCGGGCGAGGGCGAGTTGACGTGACGATCCCGCGGCCGGACCCTGTCCCGATGCAGCCTGCCGCGCCGGCCGACCCCGGTGAGCTCGAGGACCCGGAGGTCGAGGCGGACTGGCTGCAGCCGCGCGGACCGCACCTGCCGGCCGTCGTCCGCCTCCTTCCCGCCACGGCCTGGCTCTTCGCGCTCCTCGCGTTCGCCCGGCTCGCGTGGGGACTGCGCGAGGTGGCGTCCGTCTCGCCGATCGACCCGGGGCTGATCGGCCAGGTCCTCCTCTTCGAGTTGCCGTCCGTCATCTCGATCCTGCTGGCGGCGGCCCTCCTGGCTCGCCATCGCGACGCGGGCTCGCGGATGCGGGCGCTGCTGGGCGGGATGGCGGCCCTCGCGGTCGTCGAGGGTCTGCGCGTCCTCGCCTCGCCCCTGCAGCCGGTCTTCGAGTGGCTGACGCCGGGCGATCCGGGGGTGCCCTTCCTCGTCCCGTCGGCACTCGTGTACCAGGTCGCCAGCAACGTGCTGAACGCGGCCGCGATCGGTGCGATCGCGTTGGGACTGGCGCGGGCACGCCGCTTCGAGGACCGCTCGAGCTCGTGGCCGGTCGCAGCGGTCCTGGCGGTGCTGGTGGTGCTGGTGGCCGTGACCGGGATCATCTCGATCAGCCGATTGCCCGCCGAACAGCTCCCGCTGACCGCGACCATCGTCGCGTACATCGTCTCGACCGTCGTCCTCAACGTCCTGTCGGCTGCGGCCTTCGGCTACCTCGCGGCGACGGCCACCGCGGGCGCCCGGGCGGGCGAGGCGCCCGAGCTCGGCTGGCGCCTGGCGGCCGCCGGGTCGTGGCTTGTGATCGGGAGCCTGGCGGCACTCGGGGTGGCCGGTCTCGTCGAGGTGACGCCCGGCACGACCGGCCTGATGAACTACGTCGTCATCGGGATCGAGGTGATCTTCTCGATCGGGTTCGTGGGGCTGCTGCTCGGATTCGTGCTGGGGCTTCCGGCGGCGGACCCGTCGGAGGACGCCTGGGACGAGGAAGCGGCGGTGCCGGCCGATGCTGGGCCAGCCGTGGCCACCGAACTGCGCGACGGCGCCGCCGCGCCACTCGACGGTTAGGCGCGATCCACCGGTAGCGCGGCCGCGAGGTTGCGCAGGACGTTGAGTCCCTGGTCCACCTGGTCCACCGGCGCGTATGGACCGGGCATCAGGAAGCACGGCCGCCCGGCCAGGGCCACCCCGGACAGCTGGCCCCACGGCTCGGCGAGCGGGCGCCCGGCCGAGGCCTCGGCGGCTCGCTTGTAGATGAACACCACCGCGGCCGGCCGCCAGAGCGCGATCTTCTGCCACAGCGGCCCGACGCCGGAGGTGAGCTCGCTGGCGGTCGCGACGTCGCGCGGCGTCGGGACCTTGAGCAGGTCGGTGATCCCGTGACCGGCGGTCACGAGCACATCGTCGGCGGTCTCGACCGCAGTCGCCGGCGGCAGTACGCCGGACAGCATCAGCCGCCGCCAGAATGTCCGCCCAAGCCGGCCCTGGTGATAGTGCCCCGCCGCGACGCTGACCGGCGACGGATTGAGCCCGACGAACAGCAGGCCGTCGCGGCGAGGCGGCAGGTCGGCCAGCGTGTCGACGGTCCGGCCGCCGATCGACAGCGTTGTCCGGTGCGGCCCCGGTCCCGGCCGGGCCATCAGGGCCTCGAGCTCGTCAGGCGTCATCGGGGAGCGCTGCGGAGCAGCGTCGGTCACCGCGGCGCGCGGTGACCGCTGACGGCTCGGCCGCCTCAGGCAGGCGGGTCGGTGCCGTCGCCCGCCGGCTTGTCCGCGTCGCCAACCCGGGCCTTGATCTCCTCCTGGGCCTTGGCG